>NZ_JBSFKD010000032.1:0-38914 GCF_053598395.1 Streptomyces sp. NPDC001135
ACCGGAGCCCAATCGACTACGAACAAGACCGCCAGGCCGACCCCACCGTGGAGTTGGCCGCTTGAAAGCTCTCCACGGCGCGAGGGGATTGACAGCGTGGTGTTGCGCTTGATGTGCACGGAGCCCGCGTATCCGTCACTGGTTGAACCGCTCGGGAGGCCGTACGCGATGGCGTACGCGTGCCAGGTACCTGCATAGGCGTTCTTGGTCATGTCGGCCTTCGGATCCACGGTGAAGTGGACCGTGCACGTCGACGTCTGGGCATCGGCCGCCACGCAGGAGCCCGATCCCTGCTCGGCGGGCATCAGAGCGCCGTCCCTGCCCTGGTCGTCGAAGGAGGTGCCGTGCCACAGGGCGACCCAGCCGCCGGTGACGCCGTCCGGGTCGGCCGCGGTCACCGTGGCGGTGAACGACTTCTTGGCGGAGGTGCCGAGGACGATGTCCTTGCCGCCGTTGACGACGACCTTCGTGATCGTCGTGTCGTCACTGGTCATAGGCCCCGCGTGCGCCTGGGCGGCGGCGGGAATCACCAGAGCCGAAGAGAGAACCAGAGCGCCGGACAGAGCGGCGACCGAAGCGCGTATGCGCATGTACATCCCCACGGTGAGAAGAAGGGCCCCCGGCGGGACGTTTCCCGACAAGAGCCCATGGGCGCACGCATCGTACAGATTCTTTCGAGCCACGACGAGATGCGGGGCTCCCTCGATCCCTCCCCGGAGACCCGCGCGCGCGTGCCCCTCCCCCACACCGCGCCCGCCTCTGCCACCGCCGTTGGCACGCCTACGCCGACACCACACCGCGATCGAGAGCTCAGCAGCAGCTGTCTGCAGCTGCCGTAGCCGAGAGATGAGCCACCGATGGCGAATTGGCCCGCGACCTGCGCACAGCGCGCCTGAGAACCTGCGCCTCCAGTGCCGTACTTTGAGGAGATGCCATGCAGGTAGCCGTCGTCACCTTTGATGGATTCAACGAGCTCGACAGCTTCATCGCCTCCGCGCTGATCAACCGGTGCCGAAAGGACGGGTTGGAGGCCTTCATCACGACACCGACGCCGGTCGTCACGTCCATGAACGGCGTTGAGGTAACCGGTCAGCGCCCGATGGAGTTCGTGACCGAAGCCGATGTCGTGCTGATCGGCAGCGGGGTGAAGACACGGGACGTAGTCGCTGACGACCGGCTGATCTCCAGGCTGCCGCTGGACGCCTCGCGACAGCTGATCGGCGCGCAGTGCTCCGGCGCGCTGGTGCTCGCGCGGCTCGGGCTGCTGAAGGGCATGCCTGCCTGTACGGACATGAAGAGCCGGCCCTTTGTCGAGGCCTGCGACGTCACCGTGCTGGACGCGCCGTTTTATGCCGAGGGGAACATTGCCACGGCGGGCGGCTGCCTCGCGTCACAGTACCTCGCCGCCTGGGTGATCAGCCGGATGCTCGGGGCGGACGCCGCGCGCGACGTCATCGACTATGTGGCTCCGGTCGGTGAAAACCAGGAAACCGTCGAGCGCGCCATGCGTGCTGTCCACGCAGGCGAGATTGCTTTGTGCTGACGCCCCGGGACTCAGCCTCCGGTAAATAGCCGGGTCGACGCGGTCTCGACAGGCGAGTCAAGGGGGCTGCGTGTCTCGCGGCGGTGCCCGCAGGATGCGGGGGTCGGTCGGTCCTGGTGCCATCGCCCCGCCTTACGCCAACCCGCTGAGAATATGGGGGACGCTACCTGTGCGGCGTCATCGACGTGAGTCGTGGATGTCAGGGAAGCGCTGCACTGGTGGCTGTCGGTGCGGCTCCACTGTCGCGGTGGACACGTGGCAGCGCTGCCCGACCTCGCCGTGCCCGCAGCGCGGGCGACCAGTCTTGGATCACCAGCGAGGCCGGAGACGTGTCCCCGGCCTCGGGCAGCCGTCCCGCGGCCGTGCCTCGTGCCAAGGCACGCGCACGCGGAGCAGCGGAACCGGCGGCGGCCAAGGGCAACTCATCGTCGGCGGCGCTCAGTTGCCCCTGGCCACCTGAACCGTTCACGCGGCGCCGCTGACTCCTGAGGCGATGAAGCGCCTGTGCAGCGGAGAGAACGCGCTGTCGGGTGTGCCGCTGATGCCTGCCTTCTCGACCGCGGGTGCCAGTCGCTCGGTGAAGAAGGTCTGGAAGGAGTGTTCCGACTCCCAGACGTCGACGACGTGGAGCCCTTGGGCGTCGAACCACGCCACGTGGATCTGAGCCCCCGCCGGGGCGTTTTCCTCCCAGTCCACCGCGTCGCGCACCGTGTCGTACTGCTCCGGGGTCACCCCGGCCCAGCTCAGGCACATCACCACAGCCATGTTCTGCTCCTTCTTCTCGCCGTGTTCGCCGTTCCCGTCGCCCTCGTCCTGCATGACCGGCCCTCCCACTCGCGTGTACGACCGGCCGTCCCACCGCTGACGGTCCCGGCCCGTGGCACACGCGTGGCCAGGGCCGCCTGTCGCGGTGGCTTCGGAATCGTCCCGCCGAAGGCAATCCGGGCGAAGAGCGCGCGGAAGCGCGGTGTGGGCGTGTTTCACGCCTGTGCGCCCAGATCGCCGCGTCACTCGGTCGGTCATGGCTTCGACGCGTGCGCCGTGTACGGCAGGACACTGCCCCGGCTACACCGGATCCCGCAGGACCCACCCCCGGACCGCTGACGCGGACGGCACCGTCAGTCGTAGGATGTGCGATGTACAGGCGCTTAGTAATGCGTTCACGTCGGTAGTCCTGTGCCGTGGAGGGACAGTCGTGTCGACGTCGCAAGCCGGGGCCTTCTACGAGCGGGAGGCCCAGGACCGGTTCCTCCCCACCGCCTACACCCCGGGACCCTGGGACGTGGACTCCCGGCACGCCGGTCCGCCGGCCGCACTCCTCGGGCGGGCCGCTGGGCAACGACCGGGTGGACGGCCGGACATGCGTGTCGCCCGGCCCACGGTCGAGATCACGCGGCCCGTCCCGATACAGCCGCTGAGCGTGTCCACGCGGGTGCTGCGCGCCGGGCGCAGCGTCGAGCTCGTGGCGGTCGGTCTGACGCCCGATGGCGGCGAGAAGGTGATGCGAACACTGATCTCACCTTCAGCCCGCACCGGCACCCGACGGTGAGTGGGTCTGCCCGGACACCCGGACGGTAGTGGACGGCGCGGGATGGGGCTCGCCGAGTCCGCCCTGCACGACGAGATGGGCCCGCTCGGCCGCCGTACCCAGACCCTGCACCTGGTCGCGCGCGGCTGAGGAAGCGGACACGGCCGGTTCTTTCCCCGTAGCGCACAGCCCGCCGCAGGATGACCGAGCTGTGCCCGCCGACGACGGGCCGACGTGGGCGCTGCCCGCTCCCACGGGCAGCGCCCACCGGCCGGCTCCTCCGTTGTGCCGCAACCGCGGTCGATCAGGCGGTCAGCGGCTGCCCGTCCAGTTGTGCGCCACGTCGACCACCAGGTGGTCGCGCACTTGGATCACCCGGAACGGCAGGCGGGCGCGGATGCCGATACCGATCTGCGTCTCCCCTTCGAAACTGCCGGCGAACCGGGTGTCCTTGAAGGTGCGGTACCCGGTGATGTTCACGCCGGGAAGGGGGCGGCCCACCTGTCCCGGGTAGGTGGGCGCGCCATTGGCCGGGGCGTAAGCAGGCGCGCCGATATGGACGTCGAGTACGGCCCCGCCACGGACCGGGATGTATCGGCCGGAGGCGTTCTGGGACAGCCGGTCGACGTACCTGACGTAGTAGCCGATGGAACCGCCACCGCCGGGAACGTCGAAGACCATGCGGTCGAAGCAGTCATGCCGACCGGTCCTGATGTTCTTCAGTGGAACGGTTCCGGTGGCGACGCCGCCCTTCGCACCGCTGCCCCAGCCGGTCGGGCAGGCCGCGACACGGGAAGGGGCTGCCGTCGCGGCGTCCGCGGCCGTCGTCGCCACCCCCAGCCCGGCACCCGCCACAGCGAGCGCCACAATCGTTGCCCTCATTCGTCGCATGATGTCCCCTTTTCCCCTTTGGTAAATCGTCATGCTGTTATGGGGTGAGACACAGAGGAATGGTCAATGGTTGCATGCCCGGCGACGGGGAGCTCGCCGTTACTGAGGTTTCCAGGCGGGCGAGCAGGTGGTCGTCATCTAGGGCGTGGTCGGCACCGAGCTGAAGGGGAGACGCGGTGCGGGTGGTCGCTCCGTCCTGGCACACACCGACCGACGAGGGCGGGTGGCGGCTGCGCGATCCCACCGCACCCGGAAGTCGGAGCGGCAACGGTTCCGGCTGGCCGCCGCCGTCGTGGACTTCAGCCGCGGCTGCTTCACCGAGGCGGCCTCGCGCGCTGCCGGGGCGGAGCTGGACCTCGGCTCCTGCACCCGGGTGCGTCTCGGCCAGAGCCTGGCCGCCTGGGTCTACTACGTTCACACCGAGCATGCAGCCTGTGTCGACTGGACGACGGGACGCTTGAAAAACTGCGCCCACTGCACTGTCTCTACGCGGAGCACCTGCTGTACCCCAACGACCTGTTCTCCTTCCGTGCCGAGCACTTCGCCGGCGGCCACGTGAACGCGCTCTACGGCCTGGTCGCCGAGGGCGCCGACCTGCAGACGGCGGTCGGCCAGGTGGCCGGGTGGCCGGCCTGGTCGCCGAGCCGGCGGCAAGTGGCCGCCGGGCCAGGCCGCGAAGAGTGACAAACAGGGCTCACTGGCGGCTGAGGTAGGTGAGGACTGCAAGGACGCGGCGGTGGCCGCTGTCGGCTGGCGAGAGGCCGAGCTTGGCGAAGATGTTGCCGATGTGTTTGTGGACGGCGTTCTCGGTGATGACAAGCCGGGCCGCGATGGTGGCGTTGTCCTTTCCCTCGGCCATCAGGGCGAGCACTTGGCGTTCGCGTCGTGTGAGGTCGGCGATCGGGTCGTGGGCGGGACGCGTGAGGAGTTGCGCGATCACTTCGGGGTCCATGACGGTGCAGCCGTCGGCGACTCGCCGCAGGGCGTCGATGAACTCGCTGACTCGGCTCACCCTGTCCTTGAGGAGGTAGCCGACGCCGCCGCGTCCATCGGAGATCAGCTCGCTGGCGTACTGCTGCTCGACATACTGGGAGAGTACGAGCACGGGCAGGCCGGGACGCTGCCGGCGAGCGTGGAGGGCGGCGTGGATCCCCTCGTCGCGGAAGGTCGGCGGTAGCCGCACGTCGACGATGGTGACATCGGGCCGGTGTTCGGTGACGGCGGCGACGAAGCCGGGGGCGTCCTGGGCAATCGCGGCGACGTCAAAGCCCCGGGCCGTCAGCAGGAGTTCCAGCCCACTGGACAGCAGGACGTTGTCTTCAGCGATCACGACCCGCACGGCAGGCTCACAGTGATCGTGGTCGGGCCACCGCCAGGGCTGTGAACGCTTACAGCGCCGTCGAGCGCCAGGACGCGATGGCGGATTCCAGCGATGCCGGTACCCAGCGTCTCGTCGGCGCCGCCCATCCCGTCGTCGGTCACCTCGATCGACAGCTGGTCACCCACGCGTGTCACGCGGACGGTGGTCCGGGTGGCCTGGCTGTGCTTGGCAGCGTTGGTGAGCGCCTCGGCGATCGTGAAGTAGGCCACGGCCTCTACCGCGGCGGGGATCGGGCCGAGGTCGCCGATGTCGAGGGTGGTGTCGATTGCCGATCGGGTCCCCAGGGCGGTCAGCGCCCCGGCGAGTCCGCGATCGGCGAGGATGGGCGGGTACATGGTCCGGATCACCTCTCGAAGCTCTGCCATGGCCTCCTCGGTACTCTCATGCGCTTCCCGCAGGAGTCTGGCCACCAGCACCGGGTCCTCGCTCAGCGACTCACGGGCCGCGCCCAGCCGCATCGCGATGGCCACCAGCCGAGCCTGGGTGCCGTCGTGCAGGTCACGTTCGATCCGGCGGAGTTCCGCGCCGTGCGCCTTCATCGCATCGGCTCGCGTCTCGGCCAGCGTCTCCACACGCTGCGCCAACCGCTCCGCAGCGGAGGGCGACAGCAACGCGACACAGATCCGGGCGTGCAGGCGCGCCAGCAGCGGAACCAGCCAGTAGGTCAGGGCGGCGAAGACGACGAACTGCGCGGTCCCCAGGGTCAGCGCCGTACCCCACCCGGACAAGGGAACACCGGCGGCGAAGCCGCCCGCGCGGGTGCCGGCGGGCAACGCCCACCACAACGGCACCGTGACGGCCGTGGCCACTGCGTTGCCGGCGCACAGCACCACGACGAGCCCGAACGCCAGGCTGATCACGATGTATGTGCACAGCCACCCGAGAACACGCCACGTACCGACGCGGACGGGACCAGAGCGCGAAGAGAGCAGCAACCGGTCGGCGCGGTGACGATGCCAGGACGCCCAGGCGCGGGCCATCTTCGGGACGATGAGTACGGGCAGCGCGAACAGGGCGACAGCAGCGGTGAACAGGCTTCCCAGTACATAGCCCAGACCGCGCCACATCGCCGAAAGCCGGCTGGCCCCATGGTGGTTCATCCGCACAAGTCTGAACCATCGCGACAGAGCCTGGCACTACAGCCCCCTACCCCTTTTTCTGACTGGTGAGCTGTATCGTCCGCTTCCCCCACCAGACCTAGCGTCAACGCCCATGACGAGACCCCCGGTTCATTCCATGCGGCGGCGCGGCCGATCCATCCGGCGACGCCTGGCCCTGGCCGCCATCGTGGCCGGAGCACTTTCCACCGGTTGCATGTCCGGCACGAGCGCCGCCCGACAGAACAACGACCAAACGCAGCTCCGGCGCGACGCCGATGCGATCACCGCACTCGGCGTGAGAGGCGTGCAGGCCCGCCTGGTCACCCCTGACGACCGGAACCTGACCGCCACCAGCGGCATCGCCGATCTGACGACCCGGCGGCCGGTTCCTGGGAATGGCTACTTCCGGATCGCCAGTGTCACCAAGACGTTCGTAGCCACCGTGATCCTGCAATTGGCCGGCGACGGCAGGCTCTCCCTGGACGACACGGTTGAGCGATGGCTGCCCGGCGTGGTGTCCGGGAACGGCAATGACGGCCACGCGATCACCATCCGCCAACTCCTCCAGCACACCAGCGGCATCCACGACGACTACCCCGACTACACCTCGGCGGGGAACTTCAACCGGCACCGATACGACACCTACAAGCCCGAGCAGACCGTTGCCCGCGCGATGCACCACCACCCGAACTTCCAGCCCGGCACGAACTGGAGTTACTCCAACACCGGCTACGTCCTGCTCGGCATGATCATCCAGCGGGCCACCGGACACCCCTGGCATGAGGAGGTTCAGGATCGGATCGTCCGGCCGCTCGGCCTCAAGCACACCTTCTGGCCGGGTACTTCACCCGTACTGCCCCAGCCACATGCCGAGACGTACCAGAGGTTCCAGCCCGGGGAACCACTCGTGAACGTCACCGAGCAGGTCGGCCCGGGCACCAACGGAGAGGCCGGACTCGTCTCCACGACCGTCGATCTCAACCGATTCTTCCGCGTCCTGCTCGGCGGCCGACTCCTGCCCCCGACGCAGCTGGCGCAGATGAAACAGACCATTCCGGTCGGCAGGGACTTCGAACCGCTCATGCCGGGCGCACGTGACGGGCTGGGGCTCTTCTCACGCCCGCTGTCGTGCGGCGGCAGGTACTGGGGTCATGAAGGCGGCGACGCCGGCTGGATCAGCGCCGTCGGCGTCACCGCCGACGGCCGGCGCAGCGTCACGGTCTCGTTGTCGGGCGTACTCGCCGAATCGGGGAACGACGTCCTGCGCGTGGAACAGGCCGAGAGCAAGCTGGTCGACCACGCCCTGTGCACGACACGGAACGCCGACCGTACAACGGACTGACGGGCGCAGCGACCACACGCCCTTCGCCGTCTGCCAGGCGGAAGGCGCACTGACACCGTCAAGGCCGGCGGGAGCACAGAACACGGCCGGTAGGCGGCGCACGGCCCGGCCCGGGGCACCCTCGCACCCGCGAGTCCGCACACGAAGCAGTCCGCCTGGCGCGCCGCCCCTGAGTTGGCGAAGACGCCGTTGCTTCCTGCGGCGCCGGCCGATCCCCGGTATCCCGGGTGCGACCGCCGGTGGCCGTCGACCTGCGCTTCCTCCGACGGCAGGCCATACCGACGCAGCTCTAGGGGCTGTCCGGGCGTTCTTGTAGGGCCTTCGCGATCAGGTCGTGGATGAGGTATTCGCCGGGGGCTCGGTTCTCCTTGAGGCGGGCGATGTCGTCGGGGCCGAACCAGTCGTAGGCGGTGTGCTTGGACCATTCCAGGGCGGGGTGGTCCAAGTCGCCGTCGACCTCGACGAGGTAGTCGGCCTCGTGCCGCGTTCCGTCCCCGTCGTCGCCGGTCCAGGTGGTGATCCCGAAAAGGCGCCGGACACGGCGCAGGCGCCAGCCGGTCTCCTCTTCCACCTCGCGGGCGAGGGCCTCCAGCAGGGATTCGCCGGGCTCGACGTGGCCGCCCACGATGTCCCAGCAGTCAGGAAACAGCCGCCGGCGGGGGCTACGTTTCTGAGCGAAGGCCTTGCCGTCCCGGTTGAGGATGACCGCGCCAACTGCCCATACCTCGCCGTCGGCGGGGACCGGGAACTCGACGCCGTCGTCCGTGAACACGCGGTGCTGATCGCCTGGCATGCCATCACTGTAGGACCGTGTCCGGCCGCCGGCCTGGAGAGTTGTCCGGAGCATGATGGGGCGGGGAGATCTTTCGGGACAGGCAGTGGGCGCAACTGGAGCCGTTGCCGCCGGTGAGCACCGGCCGGTACGGGACAAGGCGTACAGCAACCGCACCATACGGGCTTGTCTGCGAACGCGCAGCATCCGCCACGTCATCCCATGGCCCTGGTGCACTGGCCCTGGTGCCTTGCGTCTGATCTGCCGACCGTTGTCTGAGGCGGCTCATGCTGCCGCCGGGCGGGTGGGCGTGTTAAGGATGTCCACGCAGCCGCGGTCGTCACCGCAACCGGAGTACTACTGGACAGCCGCACGTTCCCCGCCCCGAGGGACGGATACCGTCGGCTGCTGTCGGGGGCACGGTCCTTTGGACGGTTAGAGCGAGCCGGGGTGGAGTGGTCGCCGCCATCAACGAATGGCTGTGACCGGCACGCGACCACGTCTCAGGCCCACACCGCCCTGACCACGGCGTGGCCTGCTGTAGCCGCCCGCCCGTAGAACCCTTTCAGGCGCCTGTGACAGTCGAGGAACTCCTGCCTGACCTGTGCCTCGTCCCAGCCGGACCAGACGAGCTTGGCACTGGCGACGTTCCATAGCTCGTCGAAAGAGACACTCGCGAGGAAGCCTGCGGCCTGTGACACCCCAGGCGGTTCCAGAATCCCCAGGGGCGGGTTGGAGGGGTCGGCGTCGGCGCTGTGTGCCACGGAGCGCCCGCCGTAAATCGGCAACGTCCAGAGCTCGCCGGCATCCGCATCGAGGACAGCGGCAGCGGCGTAGAGGTCGTTGACGGCACCCCAGACCTTGTCGATCGAGTCGGCGATGCCCGCTGCGTACTCGGCGGGGTGGTTCTCCCAAGCCTCCCACATGAACGCCGCAAGCCAGGTGTGGTCGTCCCGGATCTCGGATTCCGCGACGGAGCGCATGTGCATGTGGATGCTCACAGCGACGAGTCCTCGAGTTCGGCGGCCCGCCTGTCGGGCCGAACGGACAGAACTTACTCGACGGCACTGACGGCGAGGTGCCCGTCTCCTAACGCCGGGATGCCCGGCGCTGCCAGGACACCCTCCGACACCCGAGCGCCGTGTGTCGTCGAGCTCGACCGCTGCGGAGAGGCACACATCCGTACGACACTTTCGCAACAGGCCCAAAAGGGTGTCGCACAAGGCCTTGAGCTGAGCGTCTCCCTGGTATGGCCGGTGTCTTACGTGCTAGCGGGTGTGGGGGGAGACGTTCACGGGGCTGCGGATGACACAGTTCCCGGTCTGTTGAAGGTGGTACGGGAGCAGGGCGGCAACGGCACGCTCCGGGGTCGGCCGTGGTCATTGCCATTGGTCGAGCGGATGCTGATGGTCGCGGTGTACTACCGCACGCACCTGACCATGCGGCAGCTGGGACCACGGCAGTCATCAGAGCCGTGGCCACGTGGTCGATCTCGCGACTGCAGCCGGCGCTGACATTGACGGCATGGGTCGGCCTGAAGCCGAGGACGGCCTCCACCTCGACCCGGTCCGCGTGCTCAGCCTCGAAGATGCTCTCGTCGCCCACACCCGGCCCCATCAAGTAGACCAGGAAGGGCCGACGCCAGTCCTCGCGCTGCGGATTGAATCCCACCAGGGCCGTGAGCTCCTCGTTCGCGGAGGTGGTACCGAGGAGTGGAAGCGGGAACGGCTTTCGCCAGTCCTCCTCGCGCCTGTCCTCGACGCCCGGGCGCTCTGCGGGCACGTTGACGTCGAAGAACCCGGGCCGCTTCTCGTCGAAGTGGCACCAGTAGGGAAAGCCCGGCACATTCCAGCAGCGCCGCCTCGTCTCCTCACACGCAGAAACGCCCTGGCCTGCGGCTAACTTCAGTGCCCGCAGATGAGCCCCGCGTCGGATGTTCGGACGTAGGCTGCGGCGAAGACGCCACCCAAACCGCTGCGATCCTCTACCACCGCGTGGGTTCGGGCCCTCCCCGTCCAGGGTTCTGGGAACCTGCCCGCGCTTCCGATCGGGCAGCCCACGGCGTTGGTGTGCGGGGCCGTGCTGGTGGGCGCAGGCCTGCTGGCCCCGGCGTCCGCTCCGCTGCGGAGTGTTCACCGTCCAACGCGGCGGCGACATGGGATCGCCCCGCTCGTCTGGTTCCACCAGTGCCAGCAGCTCGGGGCGCAGACGTGGATCAAGGTCCGCGGTCTTCTTCCGACCGGCACCGGGCCTGCGTGCCCGGCCCAGAGGCTCCTCGCCGGCCTCCACCTAGCGGACCGTCGTCGCGCTGACCTGGGCCTCCCGTGCGGTCCCAGCCGCATGGCTCCGCACATGCCCCGCTGGACATACCAAGTGAGAGCCTGAGCGCTGCTATATTCCGCTGCCGACAGGGTGGGATCACAGGGGGTACATGTGAACGCGGTCCGACGCACGGTGTGTGCCGTGGCAGTGACCATGACGCTGGGCGTCACGGCCGCGTGTGGCGGGTCGGGGGCGAAGGTCCACTCCGTGGCGTCGCATTCCGCCGGACAGCCGAAGGGCAAGGCCGAGAGCCTCGACCCCAGGGCGCAAGCCGTTGTCCTGAGCGAGAAGCAGCTCAACGTGGTCGCCTTCTCCGACGCAGACTTCCCTCTGCTCAAACGCGCGCCGAGGAACGACCACACAGGTGTGCTGAGCATCAGCTACAAGGCGGATGCGGGCGGCCCCGAGTGCACCACCTTCCTCAACGCCCAGCTGACGAGCGGCTCTTACTATCACGGGCTGCATGAGGTCGACAAGGGATACACCCTCACCACTACCGACCGTACGGTCCAGTTGGTGAGCGCGGCGATCAGTTACTCCAGTGCCCGGGAGGCTGAGCGAGTCATCACCGACGCACGGACCTCCATAAAGCACTGCTCCAACCTTCGCTACCGGCTCCGCGACTACTCCTTCTCCTTCGAGGAGATAGCCAGTCTGCCGATCCCGCTCACAGGTGACGACTCCACAGCGTTCCAGGAGTCATGGAGACTCAATGGCGGCAAGGCCCAGCCATGGGCTACGGAACTGATACGCGTGGGCACCGTCGTGGTGAGCGTAAACGCGACAAGTAGTCCCGACCCGATCAAGCTGCTCCGGCAGACGGGGAAGCGGGCGGCGACCGAACTCCGCCACGAAGAGGAACGCGCCGCAGATGCTCCCGCGCCGCAGACCGGTTGACGCATGGCCTTCTGCCCGATCACCGGAAGACCGAAGCAGATCCGGTGCACCTGACGGTGATCCCCGTCGGCTCCGATCTGCCGCACCCCTCAGCCGACCTGAGGCCCGTACTGCCATGTGGCGCGCTTCCGGTGCGCAGGTCGTGAAGGGAAACCCTTCTTCCCTTGCCGCGCAGGCCTCAAGAGCAGCAGGCGGCGGCGCAGGGCGGTGTGGCGAGGGCGGGGCGCGGTGAGCGCGCCAAGGCGGCTGTGCACACCTCGTTGAGGGCTCTTCGATGCCCCGGGTCACTGCTGCCGGCGCCACGTGCCACGCTTCAGGCGGCGCTTGGAGTGCGTACCGGCGGGCTACCGGTGATCCCACGTTGGGCATCGAGACCGCGCCGGCGTGCGAAACCCGGAGCCCGCCCGGACGAAGGCCGACGTCTTCTGACCGTACGGAAGGCGATCGGGTGCTCGTCCTCCTACTCAGCACGCCGCGTCGGCGTAAGCGCTGCCTTGGCCAGGGCTAACCCGAATGCAGGGCGCGTACTGCCGGAGGAAGTGCGCCGGAGCGAGAAACTCACCCCGCTCGTGCTTCGGCAGCTCATCCCCCAGCCGGGTGAGGAGTCCTGGCGCAGGGTGTCCTAGTGGAAGAGATGCATATGCCGGAGGAAATTCCGTCTGGCAGTTTGCTCGATACCACCCACCGAGAGATGCATAGGGCACCGGCATGGCTGCGGCCGGGGAGCCGAGGGGCGACCTGTTGTGACAGCCCGCCCGTCGGGCCCTTGTCCCTGTATACCGCGCCCTTTGAAGGCTCAGTCCCTTCTGTAGGCGCAGTCCCTTCGTGCGCGCGGTGATGCGGGCGCACGGTCAGGAGAGCACGGTTATGCGAAGACGCGCGCATCATGCCCGCGTGCGGCCATCTGCCGGCAGTGCAGCGGTGCGCCGCATCGTCGCGCTGATCCCCGCGCACAACGAGGCCGACCGCATCGGCGCGGCCATCGCGGCCCTGTGGGCGCAGAGCCGGGTGCCGGAACGGATTGTCGTGGTGGCCGACAACTGCACCGACGCCACCGCGGACAACGCCCGGCGGGCCGGGGCGACGGTGGTGGAGTCCGCGGGCAACCGCCACAAGAAGGCCGGGGCGCTCAACCAGGCTCTGGACCAGGTTCTGCTCGGGCTGGCCGGCGACGACCTCGTCCTGCTCCAGGACGCCGACACCACCCTGGTCCCCTCGTTCGTGGCCAGCGCCGTCGAGGCGATGGCATCGGATGTGGGGGCGGTCGGCGGGATCTTCTACGGCGAGCCCGGCGGCGGCCTGCTCGGCGTCCTGCAGCGGATCGAGTTCCAGCGCTACGCGAGGGAGATCGCCCGGCGCGGCTACCGGGCCGATGTGCTCACCGGGACCGCGACCGTGTTCCGGGTCTCCACCCTGCGGCAGGTCCGGCAGGCCCGCCTGGACGGTCTCATCGGTGGCGGAACGTCGTACTACTCCCTGGCCTCGCTCACCGAGGACGACGAGATCACCAAGGCCGTGCGCACCATCGGCTACCGCACCGTCTCGCCCGCCGGCTGCCGGGTGGTCACCGAGGTGATGACCACCGTGCCCAAGTTGTGGCACCAGCGGATGCGCTGGCAGCGCGGAGCCCTGGAGAACCTGCGGGACTACGGCTGGACGAGAGTCACCGCCCCGTACTTCGTGCGCCAGGCGCTCATGGGGCTGTCCGTGCTGGCCCTGGCGGTGTATCTCGTCTTCACCGCCTGGATGCTGGCCCGCGGCCGCCCGGAGTTCTCGCCGTTCTGGGTCGCCGTCGGCCTGGTCTTCGTCGCGGAGAAGGTCGTCACCGCCCGCGGTACGGGCCTGAAGTCCCAGCTGCTCGCGGGCACGCTCGCCGTCGAGCTGGTCTACGACCTGTTCCAGCACGCGGTGTACGTCCGCTCCCTGTGGGACATGGCCCGGCGGCGCGAGGAGCGCTGGTGCGCGACTTGAGACGACCCGCGCTGCCGAGGACGCCGCCCCGGATAGCCGCCCCAGAGAGCCGATGCCGGCGGGATGACAGGCGGGAGAAGAGACGGGAGATTCGTGTACGCAGGCGTACCACTGGCCAGTGCCCTGGGAGCCGGCGGGGCATCCACGCTCGCCTCCCGGCGCCGCTCGGGCTTCGACACCCTCGCCACGGTCGTGGCCGCCACCACCCTGCTCATGGCCGGGGTGTCCGTGTGCAAGCTGCTCCCGCGGCGCCGTACCGACGGGGTCCTCGCCGGCAGGCCAGTCCAGGTCACCTCGGACCGCCTGGCTCTGTGGCTGCCGCGAGAGCGGAACGCGACCGACGCCTGGGTGGAGGTCCCCTGACCCCGGCGCCCTGGGACGCCGCCGCACCGAGCGCCACGGCAGCCGCCTCCCGCGCATTGCCGACCCCTTCACACTCCGCGCGTCGGGCACAGCTCGAGCGCGGTCGTAACAGCCCGGGGCCCGCCTTCACCGGAACTCCGGCCGACGCCGCGCCCCGCACCACAACAGGAGGAACAACGATGACAACCAACAGAGCCGCCGCCACAGCGACCTTCCCGGACGGCACGATCATCACAGCAGCGGGCAACGGTGAGGCCGGCTTCGTCGCGGACGGCGGTCCGGCTGTCGGCACCAAGCTCTACAACCCCTATGGCGTGGCGGTGGACGGGGCGGGGAACCTCTACATCGCCGATGTCAGCAACCACCGTGTCCGCAAGGTGACACCCAACGGGACCATCACCACCGTCGCAGGCAACGGCCAGGCCGGATTCGTCTCCGACGGCGGCCCCGCCGTCGCCACCAAACTCGGCAGCCCCTATGGCGTGGCGGTGGACGGGGCGGGGAACCTCTACATCGCCGAGTACTCCAACCACCGTGTCCGCAAGGTGACACCCAACGGGACCATCACCACCGTCGCAGGCAACGGCCAGGCCGGATTCGTCTCCGACGGCGGCCCCGCCGTCGCCACCAAACTCCACTACCCGATCGGGGTGGCGGTGGACAGGGAGGGAAACCTCTACATCGCCGACTACTACAACCACCGCGTCCGCAAGGTGACACCCAACGGCATCATCACCACCGTCGCCGGCAACGGCCAGGCCGGCTTCGTCTCCGACGGCGGCCCCGCCGTCGCCACCAAACTCCACTACCCCTGGGGAGTGGCGGTGGACCAGGACGGGAACCTCTACATCGGCGACCGCTACAACCACCGTGTCCGCAAGGTGACACCCCACGGCGTCATCACCACCGTTGCAGGCAACGGCATCGCCGGCTACGTCGCCGACGGAGGACCCGCCGTCGCCACGTCTCTGCACTACCCCTCACACGTGGCCGTGGACGGGGCCGGGAACCTCTACATCGGCGACGGCCACAACCACCGTGTCCGCAAGGTGACACCCAACGGGATCATCACCACCGCCGCAGGTACCGGCATCGCCGGCTACGTCGCCGACGGAGGACCGGCGGTGGGCGAACGGCTCTACTACCCCTACGGAGTGGCCGTCGCCCCCTCCGGCGACCTGTACATCGGTGACGCTGCGAACCATCGCGTGCGGAAGGTGTTCGCAGCGGCGACCGTGACCCCGCCGCCCCCTCCCATCGCCGACCTGTACGGCGAAGTCATCCTCCCGGTCACGGTCCCCCGCCGCCAGGAATTCGACCTCGGTGCCCGGGTCCACAACCGCGGCCCCGCCATCGCCAGCGGAGAACACATCACAGTGGTCCTCACCCTGGCCGACGGCCTGGAGAGCGCCCAGGAGAACAACGGACGGCGCCTGACCCGCACCTTCCCCGGCACCGACCTGGCCCCCAACAAAGGCTCGCTGGACGGCGTCTTCCGCGTCCGCGCCACGGACACCACCAAACCGGGCACGTACGAGTCCACGCTGGAGATCCAGTACGGCGGCGACCTCAACCTCAAGGACAACAGCTTCACCCTGCCCGTCACCGTCGTCGTCCCCGAACCGACCGCCGACGAGCGGGCCCTGACCATCTACCAGGAGAACATCCCCGAGGCCGCACCCGGACAGTCCGCCCGCGTCCTCCTGCGCTACGTCTCACCCGTCGGCCAGCCCGTCAACCCCGGCATCATCACCCAGCGCTTCACCGCCCCCACCGGCTTCACCTTCACCGGCCGGCCCACCTACACCTACCCCGACACCGTCCAGGGCGCCATCACCGGCGACCTGCAACACGAGATCTACGACTCCGGCCGCACCCTGATCATCCGCGACAACCCGCACCTGAACACCACCCCCACCGACGCCGGCACCCTCGTCTACAGCATCGGCCTGCGCGCCCAGCCCGACGCCACCCCCGGCCTCGCAAGCGACGGCTCCGCCAGCATCGGCCAGCGCGCCCCCGTGCAGATCCTGGCCAAGGTCACCGGCGCCGCCGCCGGGCACAGCGCCCGTATCGTCCAGACCCAACTGGAGAAGGCGCGGGTGAGGCCCGGCCAGCAATGGGTCTACCCGGTCGTGCTCACCCTGACCAACACCGGGCGCACACGCATCGGCCCTGCGGACATCGTCCTCACCGCCCCCGAAGGCCTGTGGTTCACCGAGAACCGGGTCATGATGTCCCGCGAAGGGGCGACGTACGAAACCGAACTCACCGGCCAACGCTCCGACGGCAACCGGACCCTGACCCTCCGGGACGCCGCCCTCGACCTGGACCCCGGCAAATGGGCCGCCATCTACCCCGAGATGGAAGTCCAAGCCGACGCCGCGACCGGCGCCGTACGCGTCGGCATCCGCATCGGCAACCCCGCCTTCGCGACCGGCAACGCCACCGTCACCATCGAGGCATAACACCCCCAAGGACCCAGGCGGTGCGGCGCGATGCCACTCGAACGAGCCATCGCCACAGCACATCCCGCCACCGTCACCGGACCCGCATGAGGCCCGATGGCGGCCTCATCGCCACAGTCGCCGGCCACGGCCGAAGACACCTCTACGTGGAAGGCGGTCCGCCGCCCCCGGGCCGACAGCCCCACCGCCATCACGGTGCCGGAGCCCCGCGGGGCCCCGGCACCACGCCGCCCGCGCCTACTCCCGGAGGGAAGGCAAGCACACGCATGAACACTCCTACGACGCCCCAGAACTGCCCACCGCTCGATCCCGAAGGTACCGGCATCCGGACCCTCGGCTACGCCAACCGCTTCGCCGTCTGGGACAGCGAGTTCCGCTACGACGGCCGCATCCGCGTCCCCGTCGGGGTGAAGATCAAGGACATCAAGTACTCCTACTACGGCAACGGGCAGGCGTCCCAAGGCACGACCGAGCTCAAGCGCGGCCAGGGCGGTACCGGCGAAGAGTACGAGGTCATCGACCTCACCTTCCTCGACGACGCCGACCTGATCACCTTCACCCTGCGCGGCGACCTCAATGTCGACGCGGACCCCCGCCCCGCCTACAGCCGCACGTACCAGATCCGCGTCGACGTCACCCTCGACACCGGCGAGGTCCGCACGGCGAACCCGGAGATCGAGGTCCTGGCCGGCGCCTGGCAGACCAGCGACCCCGAGAAGGTCGGCCGGCCCTTCGTCCGGCTGCCCTACGACACAGGCTGGGGCGGCACGCCCAACAGCCAGGCCGGCTTCGGCTACGTGTCGGACAACGGGCGTATCCCCGGGGACAAGTTCATCATCGACCTGGTCAACCTGCGCCAGGGCGAGAGGGGCGTGCCCAGCAGCAACAGCGACCACGTCTACTACCAGCTCGTCCACGAGGACGGAACGCCCTCGCACTACACCCCGACCCCCCAGCTGCAGAAGGCCGAAGGACACAAGGACAGCGGCACCGGCCGCAAGGTCACCCTGCCCCCGATCGACCTGCGCCAGCTCGGTGACAAACCGGGCTACTACCGCTTCCTCGTCTGGCCGCAGTCCGCCGACCCCGACGGCTCGCCCAGCAGCCTGCGCTGGGACGAAGCCAAGCCGGAGGACGCCTTCCAGCTCGGCAGCGTCTACTACCGGTACAAGGCACCGGCCAGCATCGACACCGGACTGCGCGCCACCATCAAGACACAGACCCTGACGGCAACCGCGGGCCAGGAACGCTGGCTCTACCCGGCCTTCGTCATCCGCAACACCGGCCAGCGCACCATCGGCACCGTCAAGGCCGTTTTCACCGCCCCTGAGGGGCTGCTGTTCATCGAGGACCGGGTCGCCTTCACCCGCTGGGAGGACGAAACCCACGAGCCCGTCGCCCAGGGAGTGCTCTCGGCAGACCGCCGTACCCTCACCTGCCCGGCCGTGCCGCTGGACCTCGTACCCAGCGGACCCGGCAAGGACGCCTGGGTGTCGGTCTACCCGGCCATGGAGGTCGAGGCCACCGCACCGGCCGGACGAGCACCCGTCGGCATCCAGCTCGGCCAACCCGCCTTCGCCACCGCACAGGACACCGTCATCATCACACGCACGAACTGACCGACCAACGCACCAAAAAAAAGGGGGGCGGTGCCCCGTGTACCGCCCCCGTCCGGCCCACACCACGATCACCCCCGACAATGTCCGCCGAGGAAGACGCGGTCACAGATCAGCCGGATGCAACACAGCTGCCCAGTGTCACAGACCCAAGTGCCAAGGAGCCCTGATGGCCAAGAATGTCCAAACCCTGTTACACAGCACCTCTCCCTATGCTGGCTTCGACGGACAGGGAATGTCCTACGACCCGCAAGGATGGGGATCGGATCATCCGGTCTTCGCCCAGGAGATCGAACGGCTCGCCCCTGGCCTGATCGTAGAGGTCGGCACGTGGAAGGGGGCGTCCGCGCTGCACATGGGCAAGCTTGTGCAGCGTCTCGGAGTGGACTGCGAGATCGTGTGCGTCGACAGCTTCCTCGGAAGCGTGGAGCACTGGATCACACCGCAGGGGAAGTCCCAACTGCAGCTGGAGTTCGGCCACCCTCAGTTCTACTACCAGTTCCTGTTCAACGTCCTGCACGACAGCCTGGAGAACGTCATCACCCCCTTTGCGTGCACGAGTACCCATGCCGCGAAGATCCTTGCGCATCACAGCATTCAGTGCGACCTCGCCTACATCGATGCCGGACACGAGTACCGAGACGTTCTCACCGACATTGAGCACTACTGGCCGCTGGTTCGTGAGGGCGGGGTCATGATCGGCGACGACTTCAGTAACAACTGGCCGGGCGTGATGCGCGCAGTACGTGAGTTCAGCGACACAAACGGCCTGCCCCTGAACATCTATGACTACAAGTGGGTGCTGAACAAGGACTGACCAGCCGGTCATGCCGCTGCCCAGCGAAGCCCAAGGGTCACGCCCGCCGAGACGGTGTGTCGACGGCCGTCCCGGGGCCGAGGCTGCACCCAAGACGCACAAGGGTCCTGGACGAGTCACCGTCCGAACGAATTGGTGCGTGATGGCGGGTGAAGTGTGTTCGCCCTGCTCGCGCCCGTTTTCAAGTCATGACGGTGCGGACGGAGACGAGTCCGGCGATGGCTCGGTAGGTCTCGGCCAGGCGATCGCGTCGGGGGGGCCAGCGCTTGAGTTGTTTCCAGCGTTGGTGGTCGGCGAGGGCGGCGTGCTCGACGGTGATGCGGGGTCGGATGAGCACCGCGGTTCTCGTCGACGACACCCAAGTGGGCAGCATGCGCCGAGGACAGACGCTCCGCTTCGCGTCATCCGAAGCACTCGGTCCAGGAGAAGGCGGCCGTGAAGGCCTTCGGGTAGGCGTACGTCGACGCCTGGTCGTACGGTGGCACGTCGATGGAGGCATGGGTGGGATCGGTATCCGTCCACCGCGTCGAGCTGCTGAGCGCGCCAAAGCAACTCGGCCCAAGCGCGCTGCCTGCCACCGGAGTTCTTACGGCGAGGGCTCCCGTGCCCCCTGGACCAGCTCCCACGCCTGGGCGAACAGCTCGGGCAGGGTGCGGCTGGGAAGTGGGAGCGGGTTCTCCAGTCGGCCGTTGTAGGAGCGCTCCACCCCGAGCAGTTCCGCCTTCCATGCCTCCATGGGCTGGTAGGGCTTGTCTGCGTGGATCCACTCTCCCGGCAGGAAGAGCCGGCGGCCCGCTCGGGCGCGCTTGTCCTCGACGACCAGGCCGCGCTCGACCAGCACGGCGCCGGCCTTCTGGTGCCGGGCGGCCTTCCAGCCGTTCCACATGCGGATGTTCCGGTCACTCGGCGCGCGCAGGGTCAGCAACTGCAGATAGAGCGCTGCCGCGTCCTCGTCGATGCCGAGTTCGCCGACGACCTGGCCCACCACGCCGGGCGCGGAGAGTACCGGATTCGTCTCGTACGACCCCGACGGAAGCGCAGCGCTCTCGATCCTCTCGACGATGCGCGCGCATGCCGACCCGCGCAGCCACTCGACCATCTCGACCTCGGGGTCGTAGCGGGAGCCCGCCCGGGCCGCCAGCAGCGTCCGGGAACGGTCGTCGTCCCCGTAGAACGCCGGACGGAAGTACAGCTCGGGCTGGGACCGTGCGCCCCTGCGGTCGACGGTGCCGTCCACGACCACGGTCAGCCCGTCATCGATGCTCGCGACATCCAGCGGCTCCGGGCCGGTATAGGGACGCGAGCCGAACCGGTCGTGCACATCGGCGGCCGTACGCCCCACGGCGTGGCTGAGACTGCCGGCGTCCAGCAGCAGGCCCGGGTGGTTCAATCGCTCCTGCAGCGCGCGTACCAGGCCGGGGGCTCCGGCGCGTACCGGGTCACCTGCGGGAAGCTCCGCGTAGACCCAGAAGAGGTTCGGGACGACGGCACGCAGGGTGCCCTCGAAATCGACGAGGCCCCAGCCTTCGGCGGTCGGGAAGGGTCGGAAGTCACTGTTCCGGATCCAGGTGTCGAGGTTCGAGCCGAGACCGCGTATCGCGGCGTGGTCGGTGAATGCCGCGCAGAAGCGGCCCGCCGACAGCCGGGACAGATGCAGCTCGATGACCGCGCTGAAGGTGCGCTCCGGGACCACGGTCCGCCGGCCGTACCGCCCCCGCCACGCCTGCGCGATCCGCTCCGCCACCGCGCGCATGCCCTGCGGCTCCCACAGCTCGGCGGGGTCCTCGGGCAGCACGTCCGCCACCAGCTCAAGGCGGTCCAGCGAGCCCATCCGGCCGGGCTCGCGGACGCCGTCCTCGATCTCGGCCATCTTGAGCCGGTGAATCTTCCGCTCCTTGTCGTCGAGGCGCGGGACATATCCGCACGCGAGCATTCCCGCCAGCGCGAAGGACGCCGCTGCTCGCCCCATCCCCGTGCCGTCCCTCAGCACGGTCACCGCGTCGAGGTCCCATGGCACCGGTCCGCGCTCCCGGACGAGGTCCACCAGTCGGCGCACCTGCTCGGCGCTGCCCCATCCCCCGCGCGGCACGTCGCTCACCTCCTCGATCACCCCCAGGCTCGGCGGATCCCCCTCCCCCGTCCGCAGGTCGACGAACTTCCGCAGCCCGCCCGCGGCCCAGCCGACCGCGACGGCCGCCCCTCGCTCGTCCCGGACGGCCGCGGGGGCTCCCTCGGCCACCCGCACCAGACCAGTGCGCATCCGGGCCCGCGGATCGGCGAAGGGGCTGTCCGCCCAGATCTCCAGCAGCGCGAGCAGACGCTGGCGCCGCTCATCGCGCGTGGGCTCCGCAGCGGCGCGCAATGCCACGGCGCCGATACGCCCGATGAACCGTGCCCAGGATCCCTCCCCTGCCCTTCCCGGACCCTCGTCAGGCCTGGCCGGCTTCCACGTCCCGGCCAGGTAACGCCCCGTCTGCTCGATACCGGCCAGCGCCCCCTTGCCGCTCCAGTACCCCGAGCCGTCCACGAGTCCGTCCAGCGCAGCGCCCACGCGGTGATCGTCCAGGGTCACGACCTCAGCCCGCGCCGTCAGCAGCTCCCCTGCCGTCATCCCGTCCCCCGTACCGCACTCGAACGCTCCATGGGTAGATCATGGCGTACGGGTCTGACAACGGCGGGTGGTGCCTGACGAGCGGTCACATAAGGCCGTACTTCGTCCCGATGACGTCGGCCTTCCCGCCGAACAGTTCCGTCAGCGCGCCAGCGCGGCTCTGCTGCTCCTCTGGGCCCAGCGCATGGCGTGTTCGCTGATGCCGTCGCAGTCGGATGCGGCGGGAATCAGGGAGTTGGACATGCTGCGCCTTTCGGTGTGTCTTCGGCTGGTCCCGGCAACCGGGTGCCACTCCCCCGCCGCCGGGTGGTGGTGGGCTGGGTCAGTAGGCCAGGACGTCGTGCCCGAGCTGGACGAGCCGCAGGGGGATGCGGGCTACGGCCTGGCAGTGCCCTGTGCAGCGGGAGGTCCTGCTTCGGCGTTCGGCGTCGTGGTTGGTCCACCAGCCGGCCTCCGGTCCGCGTCATACCCGGCTTCCAGCTCCGCGACCTGAGCCGACACCGTGATCACCACGCACCCAAGCCCCATATTCTTCAACGCACCCACAACAACCGGCTCTCTCTGTCCGGTGCGACCCAGGGATCGTCCATAGGATCGGCAGATGAGCAGACGACCGCCTCCGCCTCCCCCCTCCGTATCCTTCGAAGTGCCCGACGGACACGGCGTCATCGACGTGACCGGCGACGACGGTGGCAGCCTGCTCCTGCTCGCCGGCGATCCGGTGTTCCTGGAAGCCAGCGACGGCTGCGGCAGCCTGGGCTGGCTTGCGGCGCGCGCGGGTACCGGCGGCCCCGGGCTCTGCGAGGTCAAATACCTCACCGAGTGGCTCAGCGCCCCAGGCCTCGTGCCCGATCCACGTACCGGACGGGCCGAGCCACCGGATCCGCAATGCCTGCGCCCGTTGCTGTCACTGCTCGCCCCCGGGCGGTACGTGATGAAGGCCACGGTCGCTCCGCATCACCTGCGGGTAGTCCACCCGCGCGCCCTCCAGGTCCACCGTTGGTACGCCGACGAGGAGCTCGCGCTGGTGACCACCGACGCGTGGCCGCCCCACGACCACAGGGCGGTGCGCGGCTACCGCGACCGTATCCGCGTCGGAGGCGACCTGCCGGCGCTGGTCGCGCTGTTCCCCACCGCCGAAAGCCGGGTGGGCTACCTCCTCGACGGGCACCACAAGCTCGCCGCGTACGAGCAGGCGGGGGCCCGTCCGCTGGTCATCACGCTGACCCCCCAAACGCCCCGCCCCTTCAGGCGCGACGACGTCGACCGGGCCCGGGCGGCGTTCTGCGACAGCGCGTCCCGGGACCAGGGCGACGAACTGAGCAGGGTCTTCTCCTCCATGCAGGCCGAATCATCCGACACCGACGCGGTGGCGACGTCGCCGATGTACGGCGACGGGGCGCGCCGGTAGAGCGAGATGAGGCCGTGGGCCGCTGGGCACTGTGGCCCTTTTGAGTACGAGACTGAGTAGGGCGACGGTGCCGTCGGCCTGGGTGGCGGTGTTCGGATGGCCTCATGACACCGACTCCTTCCGCCGCTCCCGCGGCGTCCGCTTCCCTCCGCCGGTTCAGGGCCCGGGGGCTGTCCGTTGCCGGGGCCGTCGGGGTGTTCCTGCTCGTGGGCTTCGTCACGGGCTGCACCGCCGTGGCAGGTGGTCCAGTCCGTTCCGAGGCGCAGTTTCTGGAGCACGTACGCGACACGCAGGCCGCCGGCGAGGACACCGTTCTCGCCCTGGGGTCGGATCCGGCCTCCGTGATCCTGGAAAAGTCCACGACAAGCGCATCCTGCGTGGACGACCTCGGTGTCGACCGGGATGACACCCACCGGGACGAGCCGTCCGTCTCCTGGGCCCCGGATTTCAAGGACGGCGACGCGGGGTATCGCGCGGCGGTCGCCGGCCTTCGCAGGCGGTGGTCCGAGCGGGGGTGGAAGGTGACGACGGAGCCGGTGACCGACCCGGTCACCGGCAAGGCGACCGGCCTGCAAGAGATCCGCACCACCGACGATCACGGCGTCGCCCTGTCGCTGAGCCCCGGCCGGCGTACCGGCGAGGGACTGGTCGTCGCCGACGGCGGCTGCGTCCGCCACGACGGC
The DNA here is from genome assembly GCF_053598395.1 of Streptomyces sp. NPDC001135. Lineage (NCBI taxonomy): Bacteria > Bacillati > Actinomycetota > Actinomycetes > Kitasatosporales > Streptomycetaceae > Streptomyces > Streptomyces sp. NPDC001135. The sequence continues at coordinate 23,717 of NZ_JBSFKD010000032.1, forward strand.
TACTGGGACACAGACGACTGGAGCCGCTCCTGATGGGCCCGACCGCCCCGGGGTGACGGGGGCCATGCGAGTTGGCGCCTTCTCACTTAAGCCGGCGCCTGTGAGGGTGAGTACGTCCACCCCCTTGGTTGAGTAGAGCGCCTCATGAAGTGCACGAGGACTGTCGACGATCATCGACTCATGAATCCTCAGACGTATGCGAGGCTCTACGGTTGCTGGAGGCCGAACCCGTCGGCTACAACCCGTCCAGGGGTCACGTTGCTGACGGCTCTGCTCGGCGCTGCCACGGTCCTGTCGATGGCATGGCTGACCTTCCTGGTCAGCATGATCGCACTGTGGGGTGCGGCGGAAGGGGCGACCGTCGGTGGTTTTCTTGCGGAATACGCGGCGGGCGTGGCAGGCGGTGCCGCACTTCTTGCCGCGCTCGCCTTCGCGCCCGGGGTGCGTCGCATGACGCCGGTCGGACGTCGGCTGTTGCTGACTGCGGTGGCGTGTCCCGTCCCGCTTGTTCTGGCTGTCGTGACCTGGTTGGGCGTTGGCTGACCCCCTCTCCTGCCTCGCGTCGAACCGTTCACGGGACGGATCACCGCAACGCCCGTGGTGACGAGGTACGCGGCCCCGGCCCATCCACTCGCCGAACTGAGCACCGTACTAGGGCGTGTTGGGAAAGTGCTGGTCACAGCGTGTCGTTGAGGACTTTGACCAGCACGGTCGCCTCTATGGCGGCGAGTCGCTGGTCAGTGCACCAGCAGGTCGATCACGCCCGTCAGGTCCTCCTCGCCGCTGCCCTCGGCCAGGCGGCGACGCATCAACTCGAAGTAGGGGCTGAGCAGTTCCGGGCTGACACCCTGCTGCTCGGCGGTGCTCAGGAAGGTCGGCGTGCCGGCCACCTGCATGGCGAGATTGGAGACGACACCCTTGGTGTAGTCGCCGCTCCGCAGCTGGTCGGCAGTCTGGTGAACCGCCGGGGCCATCGCGACGAGCCAGTCGGCGAGCAGCGGGGCGAGCGCCGCGGGGTCGATGTCCTCCTTGCGGATCAGGGCGAAGGCGTGCGCGGCACCGGCGAACATCCCGTACATGGCGCTGAGCAGGGCCACGTCGTGCAGGGCCGCGAAGCCCGCGTCCTCGCCGACGTAGGTGGTGCCGGCCGGGACGGCCAGGGTCTCCTGGTGCTGCTCGAACAGCTCGCGCGAGCCGCTGTAGAAGACGTAGCCGCCGGCCTCCGGGACGCCGATCATCGGCGGGACGGCCATGATCCCGCCGTCCAGGCAGCGGGCGCCGCGCTCGCTGGCCCACTCGGCGCGGGCGCGGGCCTGGGCAGGGGTGCCGGTGGTCAGGTTGACCAGGTCCCGGCCGGCCAGGTCGGTGCCGGCCAGCACCTCCTCGACCGATGAGTCGTCCAACAGACAAACGATAACCAGGGAGTTCGCCGCGACCGCCTCAGCGGCGCTGTCCGCGACCCGTGCCCCCTCGGCGGCGAGTGCCGCGGCGCGGGCCGGGGTGCGGTTCCAAACGGTGAGCGGGTGGCCGGCGGAAAGCCAGGTACGGGCCAGCGCGGTGCCCATCGCGCCGAGGCCCAGCAGCGTGACGGAAGTCTTCTCAACAGTGTTGTGTGCCATGCCGATTAGGCTGGTCACAGGCCAGCAAGTGATCAAGTACGCACTTCGGAGTGGGTGGTTACCCCGGGGTGAGCGAGCACGTCAGAAAGGTGGGGCATGACGACGCTGAACCGACCGAGCGCACCAGACGGACACGTCTGCGGGATCGACACCGCAATGGAGGTGATCGGCGGCAAGTGGAAGGTGCTGATCCTCTGGGCGCTCCACGAGCACCCCTACCGTCGCTTCGGCGAGCTGCGCCGGCTGCTTCCCGGCATCACCGAGAAGGTGCTGGCCTCTCACCTACGGGAGCTGGAAGCGGACGGCGTCGTGCGCCGCGTCTCCTACGACGAGGTGCCGCCCCGCGTCGAGTACTCGCTGACCGAGGACGGCATGCGCCTCAACGACGCACTCCAGCCGCTGGCCGCCTGGGGACGCGAGCGGCCGACCACTCGCGGGCCGGAAGAGAAGGCGGCCCAGCGGCCGTTGTGAACGTGCTGGTCACGGCCAGTCGTTGAGGCCGTGACCAGCACGGTCGCCGCGTAGCGGACCGCGAGTTCGTCGTATCGCGTGGCCACCGCCCGGTGGCGTTTCAGCCGGTTGATGCCGCACTCCACGGCATGGCGCTCTTTGTCGTCGTTCTTGTCGAACTTCGGTGGTCGCCCGATCAAGCCCCGGCTTCCGCAGTCTGCTGCCGGACACCGTCGTGCCCACGGCGGTCGCCTCGGCCGGCGAGCCGGAGGACGCCGTCGTCGCGACCTAACGGAGTCCGGAGGAGGGGATCGTGTCCCGTATCGGGCAGCCGCCGCCCGGCGGTGGTTACTGCGCCTCACCGCCGGACGGAAACGCCGTCAACCCGTCCCTGGACCTGGCGTGGAAGGCGTATCCGTGGGACGCGGAACACGCCTCCGCCGCTGACGGCAGCCCGGTGACCGCTGAACGCTCAGGCTGAGCCCGGCTCGGGTGAGGGCCGGTGCCGTCCCTAGAACGGTTCGGCAGCCAGGAGCAGAGCCTGCGGAAGGTAGGGGGACTCGACGCGGATGGCCCAGCCGCGGCGGCGGGCGTGGCAGGCCAGGGCCAGGATGTCGAGGTCGAGGGAAGCGTCCGGATCGTCAGCGCGGTCGGCGACCTGGTAGTAGTCGCGGTGGGCTTCGAGCGCGTCGGCCAGGGCCAGGTTGAAACTCTCCTCGTCGCCTTCCACGAGTTGTGACAGCAGCACGGCCGGCGGCATGGCGAAGCCCCAGTCCTTGGCCTTCTCGGCCTGTTGCAGCGCCCGCTGGGCGGCCGGTTCGGGATCGGTGCCCTTCAGGTAGGCGTGGAGGGCTTCGCGGTACGCGCTGAAGGCGGAGCCGTCCGGGCCGGCGAAGGTGGGACCGGTGAGGACCAGCGGGGCGAGTTGCTCGCGTGCGCCGGTGATGAGGGCGAACGCAGTGGCCTTCTGCCAGTTGCCGGCCCCGGCCTTCTCGTTCCGCCCGGCCGGGTAGCGCAGCGTGCGGCCGTCGACAGTCACCTCGGCCTCGGTGCCCGGTTCCGCCAGGGCGATACGGAAGAGGGCCGCCCCTATCTGGGAGGCCAGCCGAAGGCTCGCGAGCTGAGCGTCTGTGACGCCGCCGTTCCCCGCACGCCACTTGAAGAGGCGCTCCTGATCACCCATGACGCTGCCGAGCCGCCAGACGGCGAGCGGTTTCTCATCGACGGGCGTGAACGCCTCCTGGATACGTTCCTCGTACATGGCCTCGGTCTGCGGGTTCACCGTCCGCGTGCAGGCGGGCCGTTCCACCACGAGCGGTCCCTCGGCGAGCGCGGCGACCGCGTCCGGGCGCCGGTTGCGACCGAATCCGCCGACCCGGGGTCCTCGGGTCTCGAAGCCGGTGATCAGCGCGTGCGGGAGGTAGTCGGTGCGAACGGCCGGGGTCCAGCCCAGGGTCCGGTACGCGAGAGCGGCGAGGGCGATGGGCACGAGCGGCAGGAGAGTGCTCGGGGAAGCCGCGGGGCCGTGCAGGGTGGTGTGCCTGGTCAGGAGGCCGGCGAGCGCGGCGTCGAAGGCTTCCCGGTCCTCGGCGGTCAGGGCGCGCAGCGTGTGCAGCGCCGCACTGCCCGGCCGGTCCAGGAGTGGCTCGCCGGTCTCCTGGGCGCGGGTTCGGATGCGGTCCAGGGCCGCGTCGACGGCGGCGAGCTTGGCCTGCGCGCTCGGCGGATACTCGTCGTCGTTGCCGGTGTCGTCCAGGACCACGGCTGTCAATCCGGTGGCGAGCTCGCCGACGGGCGTCCCCTGCGCCTTCTCGGCGAACTTCTCCCGGGCGAAGTGGAAGGCCTCACCGTGCCACTTGGCTCTGTCCCGGAGGACCGACAGGCACAGCGCGTCGATCCACTCCCCGGGCGTGACGCTCTCCTCGGGGGCATCCTCACCGGGGTCGTAGCTCATGCCGAAGTTCACGTACTCCAGGAAGACCTGGAAGCTGCAGTGCGGGTGGTAGGCGGCGTAGGCGACGGCGCCGGCCGCTGCTTCGGAGGCGTCCTTGAGGGCGGCCTTGGCCTCCGGAGTGTCGAGGTCGGGTGTCGTGACGGAAAGAGCGCCCAGGTAGTCCAGGAACTCGTCCGCGATGGACTGCCATTCGTAGGTGGCCATCCGACCGCCCCTCGACATGGACCGCACCTGGCCCCCGATGCGGTTAGTGAAGTCCTCGCGTGCCGCCGACACGACGGCCTCGCCCACCCGGTGACGCTCTATTCGCACTGCCCTACTCCTTGATCGGTCTCTGCGACAGCCTAGACGCGGCATCTGACAGACCATCGACTGTGGTGACCGAGGCGCCGGCCGGGCCGCCGAGGGACTTCGCGGCAGGTGCGCCAGCGGCACTACGCCCCCTGCCCCCGGGCGCGGCCCAATCCTGGGATGACCCGGCACACCGTACGCCCGCGCGCCACCCCCGGCTGGGACCACCAACATCCCCTGCACGAGTGCTGGGCTGCTCGGCAGCCTGGGCGGGACGGCGGACGGGCGAGCGGGGCAACTCCGGGAACGCTCCCGGCGCGGCAGGTGCGATCACGCCCTGGACTTCAGGGCCACCCGACGCGAGGGCACCGCATCATGACCGCCCCTGAGACGGGACGCGGACCACACTTCCCGGGGAGGGCACGGCAGACCGGCCGCGGCGCGGCACCCCCGCAGCAACACGACCCCATCGCCTCACCCCGCCGCGAGGGCCTCGCGGGCGGCCGGGGACGGCGTCTTCCCTGATGCCGTCCCCGGCCGCACCGGGGACCGCGAGTCGGACGTGGTGCGCCCTTCAGTACGTCTTCGGTCGGTCCCGACGGGCACCGTCAGACAGCTGCACTTCGCACGACGCCTGGCCAGGCCGACGGCGAAACGCTGCTGGACAGCCAGGGAGCGTTCCACTTTCCACCGTGTTCAGGTGCCCTTCGATCCGTACGGCCGAATCCAGATGCGGTACGCGCTGTCTCTGGTGATGATCAAAACGGAAGAGCGGCGTAGCGATCCCGGGCAGTGAGCGGCTCCGGCGCGCTGTGGTGCCGTCGCCGACCGGAAGGAGGAGCCTTGGCGTATCTGGCTCGTATTCCGTTGGAGGGCGGCGGCTGCCTCCTGGTCGAAGCTCCGGCCGCAGCGGAGGGGCCCGTGAAGGCCGGTCGTATCGGCGATGCCGTTCACGACCTGCCGGCGAGTCTGCAGCAGGCTCTGGGCTCGATCGCCCAGGCGGCGCGCACCACACTCGACGAACTGCGGAAGGCAGGCCCCGACGGGATAGCCGTGGAGTTCGGTCTGGATCTCGCGGTGGAGGCCGGGGCCGTGATCACGAAGGGCGGCGCCAGCTCCCATGTCAGGGTGACGATGAGTTGGCAAAAGAGCGGTGCCGGCGCTGCGGAAGGCGCGGAGTGATCCGGTGGACGGCATGCGTACGGTGAGCGCCGACAGCGGGGGTGCGTCCGGACTGCTCGCTGCCGTTGCACAGGTCCTGAGACCGGACGGACAAGTCGTCGGGGCCGGCTTCCTGGTCGCGGAGGACCGTGTCGTCTCCTGTGCGCACGTCACGCTCGAGGCCGGAGCCGGACCGGGTGACACGGTGCGGCTCGCGTTTCCGCATGCGACCGGTGCCCCGCAGGTCGAGGGGTCGGTAGAGACGGAGGCGTGGCGCGCGCCGGAGGGCGACGACGTGGCCGTGATCCGGTTGAGCGGCAGTGTCGAGGGCGTGACGGCGTTGCGGTTGGGATCGGCGGCCGGCTGCCGAGGTCATGCGGTCCGTTCGTTCGGGTTTCCCACCCAGGCCCCGGCAGGTGGCCACTTCGGTTTCGGCGTGGCCGGGGACCTGCTGCCGGCCACCGACAGCAGGGGGTTGCATCTCCAGCTGACCGCCGCGAACGACCTGACCACCGGGTTCAGCGGCGCCCCGGTCGTGGACGAGGTGACTGGCTTGGTCATCGGCATGGTCACCGAGATCACCGCACTCGACGAACACGAGCGGGGACAAGGCATCGCCTATGTCACGCCCACGCAGACGCTTCGGGAAATCTGGCCCGGCCTGGCCGAGCACGACGTATGTCCCTACCGCGGGCTGGAGCCGTTCACCGCGGAGCACGCCCAGTGGTTCCAGGGCCGCGACGACGCGGTACAGCAGGTCCTCTCGAACCTCGCTCACCAGCAGCGGGTGACCCTCTTGCTGGGGCCCTCCGGCTCGGGCAAGTCGTCCCTGGTGCAGGCGGGTGTGCTGCCCGCTCTGGCCGCGGGCGCGTTGCCGGGCAGCGACACATGGCTGCACGTTCTCGCCCGTCCGAGACAGGATCTGCTGGCCGAGTTGGAGCGCGCGGGACTGCCCGGGGCCGCCAGTAGTGGGATCGCCGAGGCCGTCACCCGCAGACTCGCGGCCGAACCAGGTCACGAGCGGCTCCTGTTGGTCATCGACCAGTTCGAAGAGCTGCTCACGGAGCCCTACGACGGCCACCGGCAGGAGCACCTCGCGGCCCGTCTTGCCGCCACCGACCAGCTGACCACCGCGGTCAAGTCGCACGCCCGGCTCAGCGTGATCCTGATCATGCGCGACGACTTCTACCCACAGCAGGCCGCCCTCGCGCCCAGGCTGCTGGAAGCCGCGATGCCAGGGCTCCTCAACGTGCCGAGCACCCTGAGCGAGCACGACCTGCACGACATCATCACCCTGCCCGCAGACAACGTGGGTGCCTGCCTGGAGTCCGGGCTGCCCGAGCGGATCATCACCGACGTCCTGGCCACCAGCCCCGAAGGCACCCTCGTCCGCCGGGTGCCGGTGACCGTTCTGCCCCTGCTGGAGCTGACGCTCAGCGAGTTGTGGAAGCGCCGTCAGGAGGGATGCCTCACCCATGACGCCTACCGGCGCATCGGCGGGGTCGCCGGCAGCCTGACCACGTGGTGCGACACCGCCCTGGACCAGCTGCCTCCAGAGCGCCGGCCCATCGCGCAGCGCGCCCTCACCGCGCTGGTCCGGCCCGCCGAACCCGGCCACCACATTCCCGCCATCCGGGCGCAGGTTCCCCTCCAGGAGCTGCGTGAACTGGCAGCCGACCCCCACGGCGGTCCCGACAGCGACCGGGCCATCGACGAAGTCTTCGCGGTGCTCACCCGGCAGCGGATCATCACCATCCATACACCCAGTACATCGGGGCCGCCTGGTGACCCTCCCGCGCTGCCGGTGGCCGAACTCATCCACGAGGCCTTGATCCAGGACTGGGGCACTCTGCGCGAGTGGGTCGGACAGGACCACCGTTTCAACGAGTGGCTCGACCACACCCGCGAGCAGCGGGCCCGCTGGGCCGAGACGCGCGATCCAGGAGACCTGCTCGGGGGTACCGCACTCGCCGAAGGACTCGACTGGTCCCAGCAGCGTCATCTGCCGGGCGACATCACCGCGTTCCTCACCGCCAGCCACGAGCGCCAACAGTCCGTCATCCGACGCAGCAAACGCCTCAACGCGGTGCTGGCCACTTTGCTCGTTCTCGCCCTCCTCGCGGCGGGGGGCGCAGTCTGGCAGTGGCACACGGTCTCGGAGGAACGGCAGGCGGCGCTGTCGCGGCAGCTGGCGGCACGGTCCGCGACGCTCATCAGCGCGAACCCGGACGTGGCCGCCCTTCTGGCTATCGAGGCCTACCGCATCAGTCCTACTCCGGAGTCCGTCGAGAGCCTTCAGAGCGCTGCTGCCCTGCCGCTGAAGAGACGGCTGGTCGGCCACAAGGACTATGTGAACGCGGTGGCGTTCAGCCCGGACGGGAAGACGCTTGCCAGCGCCAGCGGCGACAGCACGGTACGGTTGCACGATGTGGCGAGTGGCAGCCTCCTTGCCACATTGACCGGCCACGAGGGCCCGGTGGGAGCTGTAGCGTTCAGCCCCGACGGCAAGACACTGGCCACCGGCAGTGACGACAAGACCGTACGGTTGTGGCATGTGGCCACTCACCGGGCCGTCACCACCCTCAGGGGCCACAACGGACCGGTGGAGGCGGTGACCTTCAGCCCCGACGGGAAGACCCTCGCCAGCGCCGGCGACGACAAGACGGCGCGGTTGTGGGACCTGGTGAGCAGCAAGACCCGCAGTACCTTGACGGGCCACACGGACTCAATCTGGTCGCTCGCTTTCAGTCCTGACGGAAAGACACTCGCGACCGGCAGCGGCGACACGACCACGCGGTTGTGGGACGTGGCGACAGGCCGGTCCCGTGCCACCTTGACCGGTCATGTGAACAGCGTCTTTTCGGTGGCGTTCAGCCCTGATGGAAAAACCCTCGCCACGGGCAGCGCCGATCAGACCGTGCGGTTGTGGGACCTGGCCACCGGCAGAACCCGCACCACGTTGACCGGCCACACGGACCAGGTGATGACGGTGGCGTTCAGCCCTGACGGAAAGACCCTCGCCACGGGCAGCAGCGACCAGACCGTGCGGTTGTGGGACGTGACAACCGGCAGAACCCGCACCACGTTGACCGGCCACACGCAAGAGGTGCGGACGGTGGCGTTCAGCCGGGACGGAAAGACTCTGGCCACCGGCGGCAGAGACACCACCGTGCGATTGTGGGACGTGACCACGGGCAAGTCCCGCACCACCTTGACCGGCCATGCGGGTTGGATCATTTCGGTGGCGTTCAGCCCCGATGGAAAAACCCTCGCCACGGGCAGCAGCGACCACACTGTGCGGCTGTGGGACGTGGCCACCGGCAGGACCCGCACCACTTTGAGGGGCCACACGGACCGGGTGATGACGGTGGCGTTCAGCCCTGACGGAAAGACCCTCGCCACGGGCAGCAGCGACCAGACTGCGCGGTTGTGGGACGTGGCCACCGGCAGGACCCGCACCACTTTGAGGGGCCACAATGACGAGGTGTGGTCGGTGGCGTTCAGCCCTGACGGGAAGTTTCTCGTGACCGGCAGCCTTGACGAGACTCTGCGGGAGTGGAACGTGGCCACAGGGGCTTACCTCGGTTCGGTGCCCCAGAATGATCAGGTCTATTCGGAGGCGTTCAGCCCGGACGGAAAGTACATGGCCGTCGGCCTCTTCGATGACAGCGTTCTGCTGTGGCACCGGGCTACCCACTCGGAGCCCGTCACCCTGACGGGCCACACCGGACCGGTGGAGTCCGTGGCCTTCAGCCGCGACGGAAAGACCCTCGCCACAGCCAGCGACGACCACACCGTGCGGTTGTGGAACGTGGCCACCCACAAGGACATTACCGCCCTGACGGGCCACACCGGACCGGTGGAGTCGGTGGTCTTCAGCCCCGACGGAAAGACCCTCGCCACAGGCAGCGACGACCACACCGTGCGGTTGTGGGACGTGGCCAAACACAGGAGTCGCACCATCTTGACGGGCCATACGGACGAGGTATGGTCCGTCGCAATCAGCCCTGACGGGAAGACCATCGCCAGCGGAAGCAACGATCACACCGCGCGACTCTGGGACACCGCCTTCGTCCAGCCTTCCGCGGCCATCGACAAAATCTGCCGGTCTGTCAACCGAGACTTCACCGCGGAGGAACGGAAGGCGTACCTGCCGGACCCGTCGGTAGGTCCTGCGTGCCACACGTCGTCCTAGCAGAGCCCTACGCGTAACTTGGGCTGAGCGGTCCCGCCCGATGGCAGGGCCGGTTCGGACACACGGGCGGCGGTGTGAGTTCTGGCGGTGTCCAGGCCGTTGGCCAAGCCTACCTTCGCGGGAGGGGACAGCCCCAGACCGGCTGCTTCGTACGCGCCGTTGTCCCATCGGACCTCTGGCTCCCGCCAGCGCAGGGGCCTTCCACGACCTGGCCGGAGGCGGCAGCGCCGGAGCCGACTTCCAGTACTACTTCACCGACTTCGAGACGACCGGGGACACAGGCGCGTTGTCCATGCCGGTCACGACCAAGGGAACGGCCCGAAGACCTGGCCGTCCGGCGCTCACTTCACCCGCTCGTTCCGGGGCCGGCCGCGCTGCGCGACGCGACGCGGGGCGTAACGAAGCACTACTAGGGTGATCCCACGATGACCATGTACGACACCTACGGCGCCCAGAACCACACCGCCGAGGAGCTTGCCGGGCTGCTTGCCCCGCTCCTGAACCTGACCTTCGCCGAGCACGACAGCTACTTCCGGGGCGGCTACCTCAAGGCCGAGGCGGGCCACGCTGAGATCGAGATCCAGCCCAACGCGATCCCGGGAGACGGCGAGGAAGACGACTTCTACGCATCGGAGCACACGGCGTTCCAGACCCTCGTGCTGGTCATCGCCCCGGCACCGGACAGCGCGCTCAACACCATCCTCGCCTCCGTCGAAGGGCTCGAAGTACTGGCCCACGAAGCGTTCTGACCCGTTGATCCACAACTATGGACAATCGCTGGTGTCTTTTCGGGTAACAGCCGCAACGGAAACGTCGGCGAAGTCGCTGCTGACCGTTGCCAGGGCGGTTCACTCTAGGTGCACTGCCGCAGCAGCAGGCTGCCGAGCGTGGTGCGCCGGTGCAGAACCGCCTTCCCGGCGCGCGTCGTGGAGATCAGCCCGGCGCCGCGAAGGGCCGCCGTGTGGGCGGAGACCGTCGCGGCGCTGACGTGGAGGTGTCGGGCGAGCTCGGTCGTGGTGCGGTCTTCGGCCAGTAGGTGCAACAGCTCGGTGCGGGTGGTCCCGATCACCTTGATCAGCGCCTGCGGGCCGGTGGAGCCGCCAGGCTGCGGCGGGAAGCCGGGACCGGCCGGGTAGGTGACCACGACCGGGCGGTCCGGGAGGTTGGACAGCAGCAGCCCGCCGGACCAGTGGAAGCTGGGCAGGAGAAGGAGTCCGCGCCCACCGAGGTGGACCTCCTGCGGCCTGCCCGGGAGCTCCCAGGTTCCGCCGTGCAGGCGGGCGCCCGGCAGTAACCCGGCCAGCAGCGAGCCGACACCGCCTTCGGCGAGTTGCACGGCCCGGCGCACGAACTCGGCGTGGTGCAGGTCCTGTACCTGCGCCCAGACCGGGCCGAGCAGCGCCTCGAAAGCCGCGTGCTGCGCACGGTCGATCACGCGCCAGGCATCGGCGTCACCTCGGTGCAGGTCGTGGATCCACGCCGGCGTGGGCCTTCGCATGGGTGCGTAGACGCGTTCCAGTTCGGCGCTGACCACCTCGGCCGGGGTCGAGCGGATCTGTTCCAGGGCCTGCGGGAGGGAGTCCGCCACCACGTCCAGGAAGCTCGGCGCCCGCCCGGCCGGGACGAGGTCCGCGAGCGGACCGACCGCCTTCGGCAGGGCACGCAGCACTCTGCGCCGCCAAGGGCCGTGGAGCAGGTCGCCATCCTGGCGGCACATCATCGCCAACGCCACGTTGAGTTCCTGGAGCGGGGCGGGCCGGGGCGCGAGGCTGAGCCGGGCGAAGTCGTCCGGCGTGAAGTGGATCCGGAGCACGGCGCCCCCTGTGTCGACCCGACAGTGTCCTGGGCGCCATCCTTGAGCCCCCAGCCTCAATGATCGCCCGCGCCGGGCCCGGCGGGACAGCATGCACGACATGACCTACGACTTCTCCCTCAGCCGACGCACCGTCACCAGGGCTGCGCTGCTGGGCTCCGCCACGCTGGTACTGGGCGTTGGAAGCCGCCGTGCCCATGCCGACTCCCGTCCCACGACGGCGGACCGTCCCACTGCTGCGGATTCGGTGCCGGGCGACGCCGTGCTCACCCTGCCCGCGCCGACCGGCCGCCACCCGGTGGGGTGTCAGTCGGTGTACGTCGTCGACGATTCCCGACGCGACCCCTGGGATCCCGCGATGCCGGTGCGGGAGCTGATGCTGACGGTCTTCTACCCGGCCCGCGACGTCACCGGCATCGCCCCTGCTCCGCAGCTGCCGCCGCAGGCCGCGAGCGTGTTCGGACAGATCGCTCCGCTCAGCCCCCTCCAGCTGCCCGCCGCGGGCGTGGACTGGGGCGCCACCCTGTCCCACTCGTTCCCGGGCGCCGCGGCGCCGCCGGGCAGGCGTCCGGTGCTGGTGCACAGCCCGGGCGGCGGCGACCCGCGCGGCCTGGGCACGTCCCTGGCCGAGGACCTGGCCAGCCACGGCACCGTGGTCGTCTCGGTCGACCACCCCGGCGACGCCGCCGCGGTCGAGTTTCCGGGCACTACGGCCTTCCGGGACGAGCAGGTGCGGACGACGGTCTTCCGCAGCGACCCGCGGGATCAGTCGGCCGTCGCCCGCACCATGATCGACGCGCGAATCGCCGACCTGCACTTCGTCCTCGACCGGCTGGGGCGGCCGACTGACCTGCCGCTGCCACGCGGGCTCGCCGAGGCGCTCGACCTGCGCCGCGTCGGCGTGTACGGGCACTCGGCGGGCGGCAGCGCCGTGGCCGAGGTGATGTACGAGAACCGGCGGGTACGCGCCGGGATCAATCTGGAGGGCTACCTGGACTACCCGCCCGCCGTCCCCGGCGGCAGCGCCGAACCGTTCCTGGTCACAGTGGAAGGAGTGGACCGTCCGCTCCTGCTGCTCGGCACCGAAGGGTTCGACCGTCGAGCGGAGCTGGATCGCTCCTGGTCGGCCGTAGCCGCCCGCTCGGGCCGGTGGGTCCGCAGCGTACGCATCGCCGACGCCAACCACTGGGTCTTCACCGACTACGCCGCGATGCTCCCCCAGCTCCAGGCGGCGGGGTTGATGACGGCGGCGGGGAGGGACAAGGTGATCGGCAGCATCGACCCGACCGTCGCGGTTGCGAAGGTCCGCCACGCGGTGCGTGGGTTCTTCGCACGGCACCTGGCCGCCCGCTGATCCGGAAACAGATGCAACATCGGGATGAGCTCAGTGACTCCCCCTCGGCCTGACGGTGCAGAACCCCGCCATGACCCTCGGGGCCGGCGCACTGGCCGCCCGCACCTCGGGTCGCCGAGTGAGGCGGATGCTGCACGGCTGCCAGGGTTCGCGGACGACGACACCCTTCTCCTCCAGCTTTCTCAGGTGGTAGTGAACGGAGCCGATGCCGCGGAGCCCTACCCGATCGCCGATCTCCGCGCAGCATGCGTCCCTCGCCGTGCTCGGCGATCGCCTCCCATGTCCCGTCCTCATAGATCTGGATCCGAGTCGTGCTCTTAACCAGCGGTGCCGTCTTACCTGTTCAGGTCCGGCTCCGCTGTTTCAACTGACAGCAAGCCGGAGCCGTCAGCCACGGCCGGTATTCCTGAAGATTCTTCCGAGGCCGTCGGTCGCTCTCGCGGCTCGAAGAGCTCGCCTGGAGCCAGACAGGGGAATAGCGGCCCCCGGCCGTCCGGTTGCCGAAAGCGCAAAGATCCACAGGGCAGTTCGGGAGGGTTTATGGCAGTCCACGGCACGGTGGCCGCCGGTTTCGAGGGAGTACGGGAGGAGTTCGCCGCCTTCCTCGCGGCCGAGGAACACGCGCCGGGCGCACAGCTGGTGGTGCACCGGGGCGGCGAGCGGGTCGTGGACCTGTGGTCGGACGGGGTGACCGGGGAGACGCTGCTCGGCGTCTTCTCGTCCACCAAAGGCGCGGCGTACCTGGTGACCGCGCTCCTGGTCCAGGACGGCGCCCTCGACCTGGACCGCACCGTGGCCTCGTACTGGCCGGACTTCGCCGCCGAGGGCAAAGGCGGGATCACCTTGCGCGAGCTGCTCGCACACCGGGCCGGGGTGGTCGGCCTGGACGCCGGGTTCCCCCCGCAGGAGCTGGCCGACGACCGGGCGATAGCGGCCCTGCTGGCCGGGCAGCGACCGTTCTGGCAGCCGGGTCAGTTCTTCGGCTACCACGGGTACGTGATCGGCGCGCTGGTCGGTGAGGTGGTGGTCCGGGCCACCGGGCGCACCCTGCAGGAGTGGTACGAGGAGCGGATCCGCGCCCCGTACGGCCTGGACATGTGGCTGGGCCTTCCGGAGTCCGAGGAGCCGCGGTTCCTCAGCACGCTGCCGATGCTGCCGACGCCCGAGCAGCAGGCCGAGATCGACGCCTCCCCGTACAGCCCGTACAGCCTGGGCGCATCGCGTTCAACGAGCACGCGCCCGACAGCGTCAGACTGGAGGACTTCGCGAACTCACGCCTGGTCCGCGCGAACGGCCAGGCGTCGGCGGGCGGCATCGGCTCCGCACGCGGCCTGGCCGGCATGTACGCGGCGGCCGCGTTCGGTCTGAACGGGGACGGCCCGCTCCTGAAGCCGGAAACCGCCGCCGAGTTCGCCCGGGTCCACTCCGCAGGCAACGACCTGGTGAGCGGCTCGCAGAAGGCCTTCGGCCTGGGCTTCAACACCATCGGCTGCCACTTCGACTCCGTCGGCGCCGGCGCATTCGGCCACAGCGGCGCCGCGGGCTCCCTCGCCTTCGCCGACCCCCGCCAGGGCTACGCGTACGCGTACACCCGCCGCCGCTATGCCTACCCGGGCGGCGCGGCCGCGGAGAACAATCGCCTGCTGTGGTCGGTGGTCCGGGCGCTCGGGTGACGCGAGCGGGGCGCGCCCCGGAGATCCGGACCGCACCCCACCCTTGGGCGTGTCTCTGCTGCCCGCCATACCGTCAGCACTCGCTGGAGCAGCACGAGGACCGTGTGAGGCCACGACCGAATCTGGCCGGTTCACCCAAGAGGTGGCGCAGATAGGCGTGGTGGGGCTACCCCGGACGTAAGACAGGCACAGGTCTTGGTGATCACCGAGTGGCGACGCTCTGTGATCACCGCGCCCTGCGCCTGTGCTGCCGGAGGGGTCGGCCTACGCGGCGGCCCATCCGGTGGCCTGCCAGCGCCACACATCACCGACCTGATCAGCGGTCAGCCCGCGTCGGCTGCTGCCCTCCTTATGGGGCGGAGTTGCGCGTCGACGTCGCCCGCCTGGCGAAGACCCGCCTGGTAGGCCGATTCCCAGGCCGCCAGGTCGCCCATGTCCGAGCCGAAAGCGCGCACCGAGGCCGGATCGGGACCGATGGCCACCACGGTGCCTGCCCCCACGGCCGCCAGCTGCTGGTTGAGCGGCTCCTGGGGAAACAGGTGGGCCATCGGCTCGACCACGACCAGCGTGGGGGGGGCGCACCGGGGAGGGGGGGGTGGTGCCGCCCGGCGCGCCCCCGCGTCGTTTACGAGGGGGGGCGTTTGGACCCGGGGCGGGGGCCCGGCGGGGGGGGGGGGGGGGGGCGCCG
>NZ_JBSFKD010000032.1:38924-116856 GCF_053598395.1 Streptomyces sp. NPDC001135
GGGCTCCAACGGCGAGATCGGCGTTGGAGCCCGCACGCAGCGCACCGTCGATGTACCGTCGGCCGTCGATGGCAACCGGCGGCGCGGCCCCGGGGAAGGCGCTACTCGCTGCCACCGCGTGCACCAACGGCACGCCGCTGTCGCGGTCCCACACCACGGGCTCACCGGTGGTTGCGTCCACGGCGGTGATCAGCAGTCGCCGCTCCGGCCACGCGTCCGCACCGATCAAGGCGGCGCGCCCCGCGATCAGCGCCTCCTCGGCCTGGAGGTCAGTGCTGTCGAGCGCGAGCCGGCCGACGCGACGCCTGGCCTCGCCGGGTTCCAGGCTGCGGTCGCCGAGTACGGCGAACACCTCGCCCATCCGCCTGGGGTCCACCTTGAGCCGGTGAGCTGACTGGCGGGCCGACGTCGCGAGCCGCCCCGGGTCCTGGCCGGTGGCGAGCAGCGCTGCGACGATCGCGCCGGCCGACGTCCCGACGATCAGGTCGGCGTCGCCCAGTTCCACACCATCGCGGCGCAATCCGTAGGCCAGCCCTGCCATCCAGGCGGTGCCGACGTGACCCCCAGGACCCAGGACGAGTGCTCGGTCGAAGGTGTGCAAGGTGATCTCCCCTCGTTATTGAAACAGTCGTACCATATACTCGCTAATGCTGTTCCAACTCCGAGTCGCCGAGAGGAGATCCACCGTGGGGCGACCCGCTGATCCCGCCCGTCGCGAGCGCACGCTGGCGCAGGCGACCGACTATGTGCTGGCGCACGGCTTGGCCGGGCTGAGCCTGCGGCCATTGGCCGCAGCCCTCGACACCAGCCCACGGATGCTGCTCTACGACTTCGGCAGCAAACAGGAGTTGGTTGCGGCGGTCCTCGCCGAGGCCCGTCGCCGAGGTGCTGTGCGCCTGGCCGAGCACCTTCCGCCAAAGAAGGGCTCTGTGCAAGAGCGGCTGCGTGGCATCTGGGCGTGGATCAGCGCAGACGAACGTGCGCCGTTCGTCCGGCTGTTCTTCGAGGTGCACGCCGACGGACTGGTGCACCCCGAGATCTACCCCGACCAGGGTGAGGCGATCACGGACTGGTTCGACACGCTCGGCGCCACCTTCCGCGACGTCTCCACCAGTCCTGACGACACCGTCACGCCCACGTTGGTCATGGCCGTTGTCCGGGGTCTGCTGTTCGATCTCACAGCTACCGGCGACCGCCACCGCACCGATCGTGCGCTGGACCGCTTCGCTGAACTCCTGCACCAGTGAGCGGTCCTGGCAAGGTTTTGTCAGGGTGGCACCACCCCGGAGGTGTGCCGCGACCCGTGTGCCACGGTGCGCGTACTGCCGACGCTCCAGCTCCTCGACCAGGTACGGCCGACCGCCCGGACACGCGTCCTGGTCGGCCGGCAGGGCCTCGCCACAGGTGAGACCGCCTGCATCGAAGCGGGCGTCATGCAGGCCGAACTGCCCGCGGATCTCGCGACCTGATGCTTCCCGGATGCGGCCGTCGCTCGTGGCCGCACCCGGGAGTTGACGTAACGGATTCGATCGCTGTCACGTCTCGCAGAATGGCCACGGCCTTGGAGCGGGACCGAACCGTCATGGGACAGACCTGCACATGACCGACGAGTCCTCGTCCCGCTCCGCCGCCGTCAACAAGCACCCGCACAAGTGGGTCGTCGCTGCCGAGATTTGCGTCGACGAAGCGGTTGCTCGCGTCGCGGCGGAGACCAGACCGTCCGCGCGAAGCGCAATCCGGCCCCGACGCCGCCCCCGAACACGAAGCTCGTCAGGGGCGGCACCTACAGCCGCTATGACCTCAAGGCGTACGTCGCCGGCGGCTCCCGCCGCACATGGAGGCCCTGCTCGGCGACCACGCGACGCTGACTCGGAGGCCTTCCTAGCTTCCGTCATGTGGACGAGCAGCTGCAGCCGGCGGGCCCCCGCCTGGAGTGGGAGCCCCCCGCGTCACTCACACGTCACCAACGCCATCCACCGGCTGCTCCCTGTGGAGCGCGGCCTTGGCTCCGCGACCGGAGCTGATCAGGGCTACTGTAGAAGCGGCCACGGTGATGAGCATCATGACCAACTGGGCCGCGTCAGCGGTATTCATGGTGAACGTCGCGACGCAGGCGATGCCTGTCGTCGTCACGGCGAACGCCACCGCAACCCCGGACAGGGCAAGCAGCCGCAACACCTTCGCAGATGGTCGACACCGGGTGACGACGACAGCCGGCGTCACCGCCGCGGTGATGAGGAACGCTGCCGGCCCAAGAACCCCCAAGGCCCCAACCCAATAGGAGACCGGGTCGATGGAGGCGAATGCCAGGAGGAACGGCGCGATCAGCCACGTGGGCAGCGTCGGGACAAGAGCCACCAGCGGGCGCCATGCGGACCAGCTGCCGGTTCTGGAGGATTCCGCAAGGAGTGCGAGGGCGCCGACCAGCAGGATCAGGCCAGCGCCGTACATGGCGTACTGCGCGACGTTGAGCAGTCGACGTACCAAATCCGGAGTCGGCCAGGGCTCCTCGGACAGGATGAAGCGCAGCGTCGGCAGGGCATACAGTGCCGCGCACCAGGTGACCCAGGTGCTGGCGACGCTTGCCTGCATGCGGCGGCGGCGCCGTTCGGCGGACTCATCGGGCATCACCGGGCGAAGCCATGCCCGCAGCGCGCCGATAAGGAGGTCTGCGACGACGCCTGGGCCTGCGCCGGTGTCCTCGACCAGTGCTTCAAGCTCGCAACCGTAGCGCTCCCGGAACGAGGGAGGGTATGCCCGCAAGGCCAAGCGGGCCGCCATGTCGATCACGCGTTTGCCACCCCCAGCCGGGTCAACCCGGTGCGTGCGAAGCGGGCCATCGCCCGGAGTTTGTCGTCGAGCACGGTCTGGCCTTCCGCGGTGAGCCGGTAGGGCCGCCGACGCTCGTCCTCGTCCAGCGGCGCGACCAGGCCCCGTTCTTCCAGCCGCACGATGGCGGCATAGAGCGTGCCCGGTCCCAGCCTGATGGATGTCTGTTCCTCGACGTCCTTGATGATCGCGTAGCCGTGCTTTGGTCCGTCGGCCAGGCTGGCCAGGATCAGCAGCGCGGGTTCGGCCCATCCGACGCGGTCCCGTTGACGCGGCATCAGGCACCTCCTTCGTTCCTCCCGACTACTACGTAATACGATACTACGTAGTACGTTGCAGTGGCCGCAGTCGACAGGACCGGCACACGATGCCCGTCACGGCGCCCCGCCCACACGTGCTGAGGTTCGTACCCGGCACCGACGTGAAGGGCTCCAAGTGCATGACGGCGTACATCACGCAGGCCGGTGGCGCAGCGGCCCGCGGCAGCGGGAGAGAGACGGGGGTCGAGGGCATCCGTGACCGACGCGAAGCATCTGCACCAGCTGTGCGGCGCCAAGCGGCCCAAGCCGCAGGGAAATCGTCAATGCGTGGCTGGTGTGATCACAGTGTTCGCGGTCGTCCTGGATAGGCCCGTTCACCAGGTTGGGGCCCGAGCCGCTTCGGCGAACTGGTGACCGCCCTGCGCCGCGAGGGAGCGGATGCGGTCCTTCGAGGCCGGCCGTGAAGCCTTCCCCTGGAGGAACGCGTTCTGCCGTTCGCGGCGTACCGCCGCATGTACTTGACGCGGCGCCAGCTCGCAGCCGTGCCCGGAGTCTCGAAGCCCGCGGACGCCCGGATCGTCAACCGTCTCGCACCGCTGTTCGCACTGCGGCCGCGCCGACGGCTCCGCAAGGACACCTTGCTCGTCATCAACGCCGATACACGGCTGGTCGTCGCAGTTGGCCGACCTGTTCGTGGAAACCGCAACGACTGCACGGCACGGAAGTCTCCGGAGCGAAGGCTGTCGTCGGTACCACCACGGTGATCGCTGACAGCGACTACCACGGAACTGGCCTGGTGATGCCGTACCGCCGCGAACCAGGCCAGGCCGAACTCCCGGCGGATCGGGCCTGGTGGCGGCGTCGCCAGTCGGACCAGCCGAGCCGGTGGACCGGGTCAAAGGCGGGCCGGATGACAAGCGTGATGAACAGCCGTTGGATCTCGTTGCAGGTGAGCGGTATGAGGGCGTCTGGTGCGGGATCGCGGTCCTGTTCGTTCGCGCGGACGACGGCGAGGAAGGCGTGCGCGAGCATGGCCGGGGTGACCCAGCGGGACCAGGACGGGTAGCGGCGGACCTGGTGCTCGTCCAAGGCCGCCAGGCCCTTGCCGGACTGGAAAAACTCCTCGAGCCGCCACCTTGATCCAGCGACGCGTACCAGGGTGGTTAGCGGCACTGCGGCGGCCGGCGAGGAGCAGCGGTAGTACGCGAGTTCGCCGGAACTGCGGTTGCGGCGGATCAGCAACTGCCGGCTCCCGGGCCGGAGGTCGGTGAGGTCGATGACGGCCCCGTCGTAGAAGCGGTGGCCCTTGGCTCCGCTCCCTGCGGACAGCTTCTGCCAGGCCCTCTTGGGTACCTTCCTGGCCAGCGTGTCCGCGCGGAACTTCCCGGCGCCTGTGGTGACTTCGTGCGAGCAGGCCACCCCGAGGACGTAGCCGGTGCCGCGTTCTTCCAGCGCGGCGCGTAGCGTCGGGTTGCCGCCGTAGACCTCGTCTCCCGCGACCCAGGCGGCCCGGTGGCCAGCGTCCAGGAATCGGGTGACCATGCGGGGTGGCAAGCTGCGGTTCGGTCGCGAATTCGGTCTTGTCACCGAGTCGGGCGGCCCGGCAGCGGTCGGGGTCCGAGGTCCAGGAACGCGGAACGTACAGTTCCCGGTCTACCGCGGCGTGTCCGCGGCGGCCGGCGTAGACGAGATAGACGGCGACCTGCGCGTTCTCGATCCTGCCCGCGGTGCCGGTGTACTGGCGCTGGACACCGACGGTGTCGGTGCCCTTCTTCACGTCGCCGGTCTCGTCGACCACTAGAACCGCCTGGTCGTCCCGCAGATGCTCCACCACGTAGGCCCGCACGTCGTCGCGGACCCGGTCGGCGTCCCACGTGGCCCGCCCGAGCAGGTGCTGCATGCCGTCCGGGGTGCTCTCTCCGGCCCACTCTGCGATGGTCCAGCAGTTTTTGCGCGGCAGGTCCGACAGCAGCCCGAGCATCAACCGCCCGACCCGACGTCGGGTTCAACCCGTGCGAACCGGCCCGCGATCTGGGCCATCGGGTCCTCGAACGCCTCCTGCCAGCGGGCAGGGTCTACGCTGTGACCTGCGGCCACCGCATGATCTTCAGTCTTCACACACCGATGATCAACGGTGGCCGCACCCGTCTCCACAGCGCGTCAGGGCCGCGCAGCGTCTGTCTGCCGTCATGTGTCTGGAGGACTTGTGCAACGTGGCGAAGTCTGGTGGGTCCAGTTCGACGAGCGGAGGTTGGTCGTACTGCTGTCGGGAGACGACACGTCCGGGATCCGGGTGATGCAGGTCGTCGCTCCGGCGGGCGTCGACATCAGCGGTCTGGGCATCGAAGTGACGGTCGGCGCAGGTGAGGGACTGCCGTTCGAAGGCGTGCTGCGGCTCGCGTTCCCGCGTCCGGGCTTCACCCCGTGCACGTGGCTGACCACTGTGTCCCGGGACGACCTGATAGAGCGGGCGGCCGTCCTGTCCCCTGTGAAGCTCAGCGAGATTGACGACGCCCTCCGACTCGCTGAACAAGCGCAGGAGCGGACCCCGGCCACGACCGCGAAGCTCAGCGAGACAAGGGATGCCCTCCGTCTCGGTGAACTCGGGTAGACGGAGAAGAAACCGATCCCCGGACGGCGTGGGCGATCTCGGGCGAGATGATCGACACTGGCTACCTGCTGCCTCGGCGCCCCTCACCACCGAGATCACGATCTACGGCTGGAGTACTAGCAACGGGCTGTTCAGCCGTCGATTACCCCGGCTGCATCGCGGGCTTGGTGTTGGACGATGGCAGCCCGGCGCATGACCACCCCGCACTCGTTACAGAGCATGGCTGGTTTCAGCTGGCGGCGTTGTAGCAGGCCGCCCAAGCGGAAAAGCTTTCATTGTCTCGGGTGGCGACGCCTTGGACGGTCCAGCCCGTACCATCCTCCGTGGGAAAAGAATCATGGATATTGACGCCGCCGCTCTGCCTGTACCCTCCGCCGGTTGCCGTCTTCCCAGGAGGACACTGCGCGGTGATAGTAACCGTGGCTCCAGACTCCATCACCCCGCTGGCCGCAACGGCCCTTTCGAACCCTGTCAACCCTCCCGCGTTGGAAGGTGGAGGTGTGGTGGTCGCGGTCTGATTGCAGGCCGCGATCTGGTTCACCTGGTTGTTGTCGCCCTTCACTTGCGCGTCTTGCCTGTTGATGCAGAGGAGGGGCGAAAGGATGCTGATGGGCGGCAGGGGTCCATCTTGTGCGTTGGCGCTGACAGTTCCCGCGACGGTCAGTGATGCCGTCGCTGCCAGCAGCACAGCAAGACGAGAGGCAAACTTCACTTCGGACGCTCCTTCTTCTTTCCCCTTATAGGGAGGTAGCTCAGTTTTCACCAGATCTGCGTCCGTAGTCGGGATCGACACAACAAATTCATACCTTCGGCGCGTTTAACGACCCCAACGAAAGGAGGTTTCAGGACCTCCGGGAATGACTGGGTGTCAGTTCTCGTTGATACTGGCCGAAGGGCGTGCGAGCCAGTCGAGACGCGGAAGGCCGCTGCCAGACCGCGGGAGACCGACGACGGATTGTGGGCGCGCGTCGATCCGCTGCCGCCGGTCGTCCCGAGTAATCCGCGGCCTCCAGGTCGTAAGCGTCTGGACGGTCGCAAGGTGCTGTGCGGGATCCTGTTCGTGCTGTGCACCGGGATCCGTGGGAGTTTCTGTCCCAGGAGCTGGGCTTCGGCTCGGGGATGACCTGCCAGCGACGGCTGCGGGACCGGAACGAGGCCGGGGTCTGGCAGCACCTGCACGAGCTGCTGCTCTCCGAGCCGCGGGCCGCAGGCCTGCTGGACTTCTCCCGCGCAGCGGTCGACTCCAGTCACGTCCACGCGATGAAGGGCGGGCCGGCCACCGATCCGTCCCCGTGGACCGGGGTCGCCCGGACA
Source organism: Streptomyces sp. NPDC001135 (assembly GCF_053598395.1). Taxonomy (NCBI): domain Bacteria; kingdom Bacillati; phylum Actinomycetota; class Actinomycetes; order Kitasatosporales; family Streptomycetaceae; genus Streptomyces; species Streptomyces sp. NPDC001135. Next base: position 45,939 of record NZ_JBSFKD010000032.1, read on the forward strand.
GCAAGTACCACCTAATGCTCCAGTCAGAAAACGTGTCCTGAGCTGGTTCTTCTCGTTGTACGGTCATGGAGGGGACTACTGAAGTCGAGGGCTGGGCCGAGGAGTTGGAGTCGGTCTCGGCGCTGGTTGCGTGCCGGTTCGGGCGGGCGGACCTGCGGTGGCGGATGCGGGACTACGTCCGTGGCCTGCTGGCGCCGGTGGGTCGGAAGAACGACTGGCAGCTGGCCGAGTACGCAGGACATCGCGACCCTGCTGGACTGCAGCATCCGCTGAACGGCGCCTGCTGGGGACGCCGATGCCGTTCGAGACGACCTGAGGCAGTACGTCGGCGAACGACTGGGTCCGGGCGGAGTGCTGATCATCGATGACACCGGGTTCATCAAGAAGGGCACCACGTCGGCTGGGGTGTCGAGGCAGTACACCGGCACGTCCGGAAAGATCGACAACTGCCAGATCGGTGTGTTCGCGGCCTACGCCACCGTCCGCGGACGGGCCCTGGTCGACCGCGGACAGGACTGGTCCTTCCGCCGCCTGCTCGAGCAGCTCGACGTCGGCTATGTCGTGGCGGTGCCGAAGTCCCAGCAGATCAAGTCCCTGGCCGGCATCTGGCGCATCGACCAGCTCATTGGGGAGGCACCCGACGACGCCTGGCAGCGGCTGTCCTGCGGTGACGGGGCCAAGGGCCCGCGCATCTACGACTGGGCCGCGGCCAAACTGCCCGCCAACATCATCCTCGCCCCGGACCCACCCACCCATCACCGCTGGGTGATGGCCCGCCGCAGCCTGTCCGACCCCAGCGAGCTCGCCTACTGCCTCGCCTACGCACCTGCCGGCGTCGAGACCCGAACTGGCTCGCGTTGCCGGCTCACGCTGGGCCATCGAGGAGTGCTTCCAGGCCGCGAAGAACCAGTGCGGCCTGGACGAATGCGAAGTCCGACGCTACGTGGCCTGGTATGGCCACATCACCCTGGCCATGCCCGCCCACGCCTTCCTCGCTGTCCTCGCAGCCCAGGCCCAGGACACCGCAAAGGGGGCGGCAGAAACGACACCACCAGCCTCATCCCCCTCACCGTGGCAGAGATCCGGCGCCTACTGGACACTCTCCTGCCCCACCCCAGACCCCACCAGGACCGACGACTCCACACACTGAACTGGTCCCACTGGCGCAGACACCACCAAGCCATCGCCCAACGCTGCCACTACCGAAGAAGAGCCAGCCCAGGACACGATTTCTGACTGGAGTACTAGGGTCCGTCTTCAAAGATCATCAGGGTGGTAGATCATGGTGTCGTGGTACGTCGTCATGAACTCACCGACCAGGAGTGGGAGTTACTCGCTCCGCTGATACCCCGGTCCGCGACGGGGCGGCCACGCGTAGAGGACCGGCAGGTCGTCAACGGGATGGTCTACAAGCTCCGTACCGGGATCTCCTGGCGTGACCTGCCGGAGCGCTACGGGCCGTGGAAGACGGTGTACACCCGCTTCCGCCGCTACGCGCTCGATGGGGTGTTCACCCAAGCCTTGCAGCAGGTCCAAGCCCAGGCCGACGCGGCTCAGTGCCCCGTGGTCGAGGAGCCATTTCATCTCCCACAGTGTTCCGGGATTCGCGGCCGGGACGAGAACGATCAGCGAGGCGGTCTCGACCAGCCTGATGACCGGCTGCTGCCAATCGTCGTCGGCCAGAACGACCCTCCCGGCACCGATCAGCACATCACCCTCTCGGCCAGCCCCCATCAACGGCAGGTCGTCCGGCAGTGCCGCGTACAACAGGGTCTCCAGATCCTGATGCACGGGAAGCCGGAACTGTCGAGGCGCGTCGAAGCGGGCTGGCTCATGAGGCGGTCCGTGGAGTCGAAAGGGCGCAGGTAGACCGCGAACCGCGGGCGCGGGCCGAGGTGCCGGCCGGTGCGCAAAGCTTCGGTGAAATTGATGGCCCGCATGGCGAGCAGGTGTGCCTCGGCGTCAGGGCAGCGTCGTTCAGGCGATCTGTCCGGCTTGATGCTGATTCAGGCGGCTGGTATGGCTTCTTAGTAGGCGATCCGGCGAACGCAGGGCAGGCAGGGCCTCCAGGGTGGTGTTCATGAGGTGTCGAGTCCCTGATCACCACGATGGAAGACCGTGTCTGCCCGCCCATCATCGCCCACCCCTATCCCCATCGGCCTGGGCCAACTCGTATCTGCCCGGCATGCCGTGCACGGGGAACACCCGCGCCTGCTCGTCTGCCTCGCGACCGTGCCTATCCGCGCCGGGCCAAGGGCCGCCGCCATCCCCTCGCCTTCGTCCTCGCGCTCGCCGCATGCGCGGTGCTGCCGGCGCGAGATCCCTGACCGCGATCTCCGAGTGGGCGGCCGACGCGCCGACCCCCGTGCTCACCGCCCTCGGCGGCCCGAGTCGCGAACCCACCGGTCCTACCGCGCCAGCCGAGGCTACCGTGCGCCGAGTCCTGCAGCGCGTCGACGGCGACGCCCTCGACAGCGCGATCGGCGCTTGGCTCGCCGCCCGCGACCCCGACCGCCCGCCACCCGACCAGGATGCTGCCGCGCGGCCCCGCCGCTCACTGGCCGTGGACGGCAAGACCGTGCGCGGCGCCCGCCGCGCCGACGGTACCCATGTCCACCTCCTCGCCGCTATGACCGGAACCGGCCTGGTCACCGCCCAGCGCGAGGTGGACGGCAAGACCAACGAAATCACCGTCTTCCGGCCGCTGCTCGCCGGGCTCGACCTGGTAGACACCGTGGTCACCTTCGACGCCTTGCACTCCCAAACCGCACACGCGCGCTTCCTGGTGGAAGACAAGAAGGCCCATTACATCGCCGTGGTCAAGGGGAACCAACCGCACCTGTACCAGCACCTGAAGAAGCTGCCCTGGCGGGACGTCCCGCTACTGGACAAGACGCGCGCCACCGCACACGGCCGCGACGAGATCCGCCGCGTCAAGACCGCCACCGTCGCCCGTGGCCTCGCCTTCCCCTACGCCACCCAAGCCGTGCAGATCGTGCGCCGCCGCCGGACCGTCACCGCAGGCAAGGTCACTCTGGAACGCGTTTACGCGGTCACCGACCTGACAGCGCAGCAAGCCGACGCTCCCGAGATCGCGCACCGCGTGCGCGAACACTGGGGCATCGAGAACAAGATCCACCACGTGCGCGACACCACCTTCGCCGAGGACGCCTCGCGCGTGCGGACCGAAACCGCGCCCCGAGCCATGGCGGCACTGCGCAACCTGGCCATCGGTGCCCTGCGCCTCACCGGCTGCGACAACATCGCCGCCGGCCTGCGCAAGCACGGCCGAGACACCACCCGACCACTGGCCACCCTCGGCATCACGTGATCAAACCGGACCGATCCCCTGAACGGCGCCGCCCTGGGGGCGGCGCCGTTGCGTCAGTTGTCGATCTGGCGCCGGATGTCGTCGGCGTACTTGGCCACGCGCACCAGGACGCCGGGCAGTTCCACCGGGGTGCACGGTTCCCGGCCGAAGGAGACGATGCCGGCCAGCCTGCCGTTGATCACCAGGGGGCCGCCACTGTCGCCCTTGCACTGCCGGGTGGTCGGCGAACCGGCACAGACCATGGTCTCCGGATCGAAATCGGGATACTCCACATCACACAGATGGTCCTCGCTCACCGCCACCCTGCCCCGCTGGAGGTGGGTGATGCGCGGGGCGTGGTCGCCGGTGAGCCCCCAGCCGAGTAGGGTGCCCGGGGTGCCCGCCCGGTACAGGTCGTCGTCGGATGTGCCGACCGGGAGGACGGGAGCACCGGCGTCCTCGGTGAGGGTCAGCACGGCGACATCATTGCCGTTCCACACGTCGTAGTACCCGGGGTGGATCCACACGGCGCTGACGTCGAGCACCCGGCCGCTGGCGTGGTCGGCCAGGTCGCCACGGCCGATGACGGCCTTCAGTTCCCCTGGTTTGAAGCCCTTGGCGCAGTGCGCGGCCGTGACCACCTTGCGTGGGGCGACCAGGGTTCCGCCGCAGAACATGCCCGAGTACTGGTCCCCGATGGACGGCGCGTAGGAGACCGCCACCATCCACGGGAAGTCCCGGATGTCGGCGTCAGAGCCACCGATGACGGAGGAGGTGGGGGGAGCGGGGGCCGCGCCAGCGGGTGTGATGAGGGCAATGGTCAAGGCCAGGGCGGCCGCGGCCGGTGCCGCCCACCGCCACCGGCGCCAAAGGGAGGTGCGTTTCATTCCTTTGCCTCCAGGCAGGAGAAGGGAGGTTGCGGAACGGCGGCCGCCGCGTTCTCGACTCTGAGCGTAGAAGGACCGTTTGGGCGCACGGAAGCGCGGGCTTTCCTGGTTCAGGAGATGCCGCAGCAGACCGGAATCAGGGGATGCCGCAGCACGCCGAACGGTGCCCTTGACAGGTCGGCGCCGACGGCGACAGGTTTGGAACGTGGCGCCAACTTCCCTGCCGGCATCCAGCGATGGCTCGGTGACCTTCGCGGATGCGCTAAGGGCCGCGGTCCGGTCGAGCGGCCTGGGCCTGGAACGCATCCGGTACCGACTGGCACTGCGCGGCACCCCCATCAGCGTGGCCACGCTCAGTTCCTGGCAGTTGGGCCGCACCCAACCCGAACGACCCCGCTCACTCGCGGCGTTGGGCAACCTGGAGGAGGTACTGCGGCTGCCAACCGGGGCCCTGAGCGGGCTGCTGGGGCGACCCCGCGCGCGTGGCAGGGGCAGCCGGGAGTCTCGGATGCTGCCGATCGGCGCGCTCAAGCCGGGGGCGGAAGGAGTCGCCGCGCTGCTCGCCGGGCTGAACGCCAGCGGCGACCCGCACCTGATCCGCATCAGCCAACACGACCGCTATGAGTACGGTGCGGACCATAGCCAGCTGCGGGTGTGGAACAGGCAGGTGATGCGCGCCGACCGGGACGGCCCGGACCGCTGGGTGACCCTCTTCTACGAGGACGAACCGGGCTGCGGACTGCCCCGACCGCGCGGGCTGCGCAACTGCCGGCTTGGGAAAACCGTGGTGGACGAAGAGTCCGGGGTGCTCGCCGCCGAGCTGCTGTTCAGTCATCCGCTGCGCCGCGGGGAGACCTTGATCATGGAGTACGAGATGGTGCACCGGGAGCCCCGGCCGGTCGGCTCCTGGGGCAGCTGCGGCCGCACGCTGCGGATGACCACCCGCGAGTACCTCCTGGAAGCGGCCTTCCACCCCGCCGCCCTGCCCGCCATCTGCGAGGAGTTCACCGAGCCCGCCGACGGACAGCCCGGCACCATCCGCCGGCTCATCCCTGACAGCACAGGCTGCGTTCACGCGCTCGCCCTGGACACCGGACCGGCCCGCTTCGGCATCCGCTGGACCTGGGACGTTCCGGAGCCCAGCTGACCGCTCCCTCGTCCCCGGGTTCAACGCAAGGGATGGCGGCGGCCCTTGGCCCGGCGCGGATCGGGCACCGCTGCGAGACAGTCCAGCAGACATGGATGTTCCTCGGGCTCGGTAGGCGGGCAGCAGCGCGCTGGCCTAGGCCGGCTGGGCCGGGCGAAGTTGAACGGGCAGACACGGTCACGTCATGGCGATCAGAGACTCGACACCTCATGGCCATCCGGAAGTCGCGCTTGCCCTCGTTCCACACCGGTCTCCAAACTGCCCATCCCTGCGGTCTATCTGAATCAGCATCAAAAGGACAGATCCACTGAACGACGCCACCCTGGCCTCGGCGTCCCGCCGCCACTGCTCCCTGCGAACGTCCCGCCGTGAGGTGCGGTACATCAGCCAGTGCGTCAGCGTGAACGACATCAGCGTCCCGTAGCCGACGCCGCTCCGGCCGATTACCGGTTCGCCGAGCAGCGGCAACAGATAGAACGGCGCCGGGGCCGCCAGGCAGACAAGCCAAGTGAGCAGCGATATCGGCACCTTGTGAGTGCGACGGAAGACCGAAACGCCCCATATAATCACGGCGATCGTGACCGAGCGGTAGATGGCCGCGACGGCCCCGTTGGCCGCCCACGGCAAGGAATCCATCGTCTCGGCAGCAAGGACGGTACCGGGGGCGTGGAGCAACGTCGTACCTCCCTGAGGAGACGCCAAGAGGGACGCTGTCTTAGTCCGTGTGGTGACCGCTCCTGGCGGACCGTGCGGTCAGCGGCGGAGGCGGCGGGAGAATTCTGACGTCCTTACGGACCCTGTCGCGCTCGGTGGATATCGCGGTGCGTACTTCGCCTAGGGAAATCAACGCCAAAAAGGGAATGGACACACCCCTCATCAGGAACGGGGTATGGGTGTGGCCCATGAACCGGATCGCCATGAAGAGCATCAGCACCTGGGTCAGCAACACCCCTGCCACATTCGCGTATCGGAAGGTGCCCGCGCTCGCTACTTCGCCGGGCAATCGCGATTCCAGGCTCGAGATGAACGGTTCGATCTGACGGCGGACCATGGCACGGTTCCTCCTTCGTACACCGCCCGCCTCAGCCGCAGGGTCGAAGGCGACGAATTCCCCTGTCCAGGTGTCGTCGAATTGCACGACACCCCGCAGCGGATGCCGCCAGTCCGCGTCGCCCATGGCCGGATAGTCAGGCAGCGTCGGCAGAATCACAGGCGGGTGGCCCACCCCGAGCAATCGCTCAGACCTTTCTTCGAACACTACTGCGGCTGCGTCACAGAAGCGCCGGTAGTCCTCGGGGAGTCCGCAGACCAGCAGGAGCAGCCGGGAGGGCGGCAGCAGCCGCACTGCCTGAGTGAATTCCCACAGGGTGCCGTCGGCGCTCTTCGTCTCCTCGCCGATGCCGGCCACTAGCAGGACGAGACGAGCGCGCAGCATGCCCTCGCTGACCGTCCGCTTCCAGTCATCCTCGCGCAGGTAGAAGCGTTTCGCTCCAGGCAACGCGAAGGGCTCGCCGGGGCGGCCGACGGCGACGACTTCACCGCATGGGCGGAAGAGCCCGACAATCTGCTCCTCCCAACTGTCCTCGGCGCCTGTGGAGTCGGCGAATCCCAGCATCCGCGCGTAGGGCAGGCGCGCCCTGCCGCTCACGAGTGGGTCGATCGCCGCAAGCCTGTCGTCCTCCGCAAAGGGGCGGAGATAGAGCAGGTACGTCAGGGCACGGTATGCCTTGAACGAGGAAAACTCCTGCTGGTACCGCCGCCTGGCCTTGGCGATGCGCCTACGACCCGCCCACAGTGCTATCAGGAAGCCCGCGACAGCAATGGGAACTGTCGGCAACACGGACCAGTCGCCGTTCAAGGCGAGCCCGAGGCCCGTCACCGCAAAGCTTATGTTGATGTATGCGGTGACACCGGCAAGCCAAGCGGTCCAGGCGTCTTGGCGGCGCCGTCCGGATCGATTCACGGTCAATTCCCCCCCCCCTGCGTTCCGGGGCCGCGGTGCCTGTGACGACAACGGCACGGTGTCGGGCCCAGAAGTAGTCGTCCTCACACGCCCGTGTCTGGCACATAAATCCCAGGCGCTGCCGGCGCACCACGGACACGTCGTCGAAGCCGTGGACTTCGGCCTCACACTTCAGAGCGTCGCTCGTCAGACGAGCAGCAAGCCGAGTGCTTCGGTCGTACAGCCGAAGCAGGTGCAAGTTCTCGGTCCGGTCAATGACATGTGTGTCTCTGCTGTCGCCTGCGGGCGGAGCCCTCCTGCCACACCACGTCCACGGGAAGGTTGCATGAGCGGGCGGCGAGGACCGCGTCGGCACTACCGCCACCCTTCCGCTCGGGCCGGTCCGGTCCCACACCGCGGCCGGCCGGTCGGCGCGCTCCAGTAAAACGGCAAGGGCCGCGTCCAAGGCTTCTCTGAAGGAATGACGGCGACCAGGCGCGCGTTGGCGGCAAGGGCGGCTTCGGCGAAGAGAGAGTCTGCGCCTTCGGCAAGGCAAGAGACGGCGTCAAGGGTTTCGTCGGCATAGTGCAGGAGCAACTCACTCAAAGAACTGCGGACCAGGCCCACCGTATGGCCGGTGAGGTCCGTGTGCCCGGTCACCGCGAGGGTCGTCACGGTCCTTGTCCTTTCACGCGACGACACGTCGCGGCTCGCGGTGCTGCTATCGCCCAGGCGCCGCCCTGGAAGCATGTCCGAGCGGCAGAGCGTGCGCGGTCAGCTGGTCACGACGCCGCAGAAGCCGAGGAGGTACGCGACGCCGAAGGTGACGGGTACCCACTGCTCGACATGAGTCAGCGGCAGGTACTTGCGCCAGTCGCGGCCCTCACCGAGCGCTCCCCACTCCGCACGGGAGTAGGCGAATGCCGGCAGCCGTTCCTCGAAGGCCCCGATCACCGCATACTTGGCACCGTTGAGCTGCCGGTATGAACGGACCATGACGTACCACGCCGCGCACTGCGCGAGCAGGATCACGAGCCCTGAGACCGACAGCCAGATGGAGACGCCCGCTGCCGCGCTGCCCGACACCGCCGCGACGACTGCTACGACCGCACTGTTGGGAGACAAGAAGAAAGTGTTGGTCAGGTTGCGCCGGGAGCTGACCCGATCGGCCATCTCCACACAGATCTTGTACTGCTCGAGTACTGCCTGCCGGTAGCGGACACTGGCCTCCGAGTAGTCGGCCGCACTGATGTCCGTGTTCCATAACGTGTCCCCGATGTCGCCCATGTCACCAGAATGGCGAACGCCTCCGGCCGGCGAGGCGGATTCGGCCAATTCGCCTGGCGTCGAGCTGCCCCAGCGAGATGACGTACCGCTGGTCGAGCGGGACCAGCTACCCGTTCCCGACGGTTACACATCGCCGAGGACCTGTATCGGTCTACAGACCGGTGTCTGTACGGCACCAGCCGCTCAACGATCCCCACCGCGCCCCACAGCCCACCGAGGCAGCCAAATGGGATGACCTCTTAGTGGACGCTCAGGTTCGGTGCACAGGTCGGCGAGGACCGGGCCGTCATTCGTTCGGAGTAATTGTCTCTGACCGGCTGTTTGCGGGCCGTCCCTGCCGGACAGCAACCTGCAAAGCGAAGACTCAAACTGTTCTGTTCCGCTCTGACCTTGTTACTGGCCTGGACGGGGCTGTCGGCCCCCGTAGCCTCCGCTGCCTCCCCCGCCCCGTCGATCAAATCAGTGGTGTTGCAGCCGTGGTTCACCAACCAGACCACGCGCACGCTGACCCTGGCGGGCTTCAAGGCCAATCCGGGCTGCTTCCAGCCCAATCCTCCCCAGCAGATTCCGCCCGGCGGGCATGTGACGTGGCTCGTCAACTGCGGCCCCCAGTACATCGACGGCTACGTCACCTACACCGTTGAGGGCAGCGGCGCCCAGGGATACGCGTACATGCCCTTCCACCTCCCGAACCCCGGCGGGAATCCCTTCGGCGGCACTCAGGCCGGGGGCCTGTTCGCTCTGGACCTGCGGTTCGTGCCTGTCAGCAGCGAGGTGCACTACACGTTCCGCTGTCTGTCGCCCGTCTGCTGACTCTCAGCGGCGGCGAGCTGCCCGGCGGTCTCCTTGGGGACATCGAGGACAGCGGTGTGGATGGTAGTGGACGGCAGGTGAAGCCCTGGTTGCACGGAACGTGATCTCGACAGACCCGTTCCTGCCATGGGCTTCACACATGTCTGCCCGGGGCACCACAGGCGATCACGCACAACATCACCTTGCTGAGTGAGCATTCTGCGCCGGTTCGTGCTGAGCGGACACAGGGCTGTGTCGGTGCTCAGCCCGGGGCGGTTGGCGAGGAGGGCATCGGCTGGGACAGGGTGAACAGGCCGGGGTCGGCCTCGGCGAGGATGTCCCGGTCGACCAGGCGTTTCAGTTCGGCGCGGACGCTCTCGGTGTGCCGCGGTTCGGTGCCGATGCCCAGGATTTCGCAGATCTCCCTGGCGCGGAGTCCCTGCCCAGCCTGTTCGAAGGCGGCGAGGACCTCGCGGTAGCCGGGTGGCAGCGGTTCGGACGGCTCGATGCCGTCCTCGGCAGCCAGTTCCAGCATGGTTGCGCGGGTGATGTCCAAGCGTTCCAGGGTGCGTTCGGCGGCGGTGAGCTGTTCGGTGAGGAGTGCGATCTGTTCACGCAGTTGCCCGACGGTCTCGCGTATCAGCTGCTGCCGGGCTTCGGCGCTCCTGCTCTGTGGGGGTGCCGGCCGCCGGGCGGGTCGCGCCAGGTCGCGGTGGTGGTGCGGGTGAGGCGGCGGAGCATGACGCCGGTCATGGACCAGTGGATCCAGGCCACGGAGCTGGCCGGTCTGGTCTCGTAGTCACGCGCGAGGCGTCGGTGGAGCATGAGGGTGCCGAGTGTCTGCTCGACCAACCACCGCTTTGGCTGCGGAGTGAACCCGCATGTTGCGGGCTTGCGTTGGATGATCTCGACATCGATACCGAGGCGGGCGCCGTGCTCCACGACGGCCTCCTTGAACCCGGCGTCCACCCACACCTTGGCCACCGTCGGCGCGGTCGCGGTGACCTTGTCGAGCAAGGCGATGCCGATGGCGTTGTCGTGCACGCTTGCCGCGACCACGAGCACGGAGATGACCAGGCCTTTTACGTCGGTGGCGATGATGCCCCGTTTCCGGAAGGCCTTGCTCGAGGCGCAGCGGTCCTGCGCGACCATGAGGAGGTAGCCGAACGTAGCGGGGTACTGTTCGGCGCGCTGCGCCGAGCTGGTGACGGTGTTGCGTTCGCCGCGGCGTTGGACGTTGACGCGGACGAAGAGGACCCTTTCGCGTGGCAGCGGCTCCTGGCACACCGTCTCCAAGGCACTGGTCACCGCCCGACGGACCCTGACCATCACCTCCGCCGTCGTCGGCCCGGCCGGCCACAGCCTCACCGACTCGACCACCGCCCTCTCCGGCCCTGCGTCATGCGGTCGCCCCCGCCGCGCCCGGCGACCTCCTCAACGCGGAGTGGCAGGCGTCCTGGCCATCGTCTTCCTCCGCAGACTCACCCGCATGCAATAAGTGCCCCGCCCTTCCTGGCGCAACGGGATCGCCCACTCGCGCTCAGCCTCCCGCCGCTCGCGGTCAGCACCCGTACGCGATGCCGCCGACCGCCAGGGCGGAGTCCGCGCCGATCCCGGGCCGCGGTGGTTCCACCGCCTGCTGACGGCGTGGCAGCAGCTCGCCAGAGACCGCACATCCCCTTTGGCGTCCTTCTCCAGAACACGCACACCCCCACAGCGCCTCCAGCCAGGCCCTGCTCTGACGCATCCCGCCCACCCCGCACCTCGTGCCGCCCTCCGCCGGTGAACCGCCCGTAGGTATCAGGTCTCGACGAGCGGGCGGGAACACCCAAGAGTCGCCAGAACGTGCGGCCAGTGGGAGAAGGGCCTGTCCCCGGCGGGCACTCCGGCGGCCAGCCGAAGACCGCCCCGCTCGAGCTCGCCGACCGAGTGCCCGAAGTCGGGCGGCATGTCGTTCAAAATCCTATAAACTCCGCCTGCACTGTTCCACGTCAAAGGGGGGTCCTTTGCGCGCACGTCTTGCTGCCTCAGCCCTGGCCGTCGCCCTCGCCGGTGTCTTCTTCAGCGCACCGGCCGCATCAGCGGCGACCCTGCCGTCCACCAACACCGCCCACCGCTGCATCCACCACACCACCGGACTGTGCGGCTGGACGCACCGCCAAAAGCCCAGGGACAAGTACGAGACCGCGAAGTGCCAGGACGCTTCCGTCTCGTACTCGCGGCACTCCCAGGGCACCTGTTCCCACCACCACGGCGTCCGCTACTGGTTCAAGTAGGCCGCCACAACGGCGGGTGCCTCCCCCTTGGCCCGGAGGAGGCACCCGCTAGTCGGGCGCCGCCACTGATGGCGGTCCCGATAGCGGTAGTTGCAGTAGTCCTTGTCAGCCACCAGAACCGAGGTGACGTACCTCGGCAGTCCGTCGGCGTCCCGCTCCACTTCCTGTGAGGTTTGTCGGGTGAAGCCCAGCGACGCCCCTGGAATCAGCGGGTACTCGGGCTGCGACGTATCGGCCGTCCAGCCTCGCTGGGCAGCATGCTGGAAGAGCATTGCGGCGGGAGCGGTCAACACCTCGTCGCCCTCGAGCAGGACGCGTGTGCTGGAGCTGCGACCCTCATCGGGCCACGACAGCTCGATTGCGGTGACATGGGTGCCGCCTTCGGCCAAGGGCTGTCCGCCGACGTCGTCGAGGGTCCAGGACGCTTTCGCCGAGTACCGGCCCGGGCGCCCCAGCACCAGGTACCGGATCCAGCGTGGCCAGGTTTCCGCCCCAGCTCTGTACGAGTCCGAGGGTGAGGAACGCCAAGAGCTCGGAGACCAGGCTGGGCCGATGAGGTAGAGCGAACCCCAGCCAGGAGGGTGCACCTGCTCCTACTCGGACTGGGCCGGTACGGCCGGAAGGCCCACTGCGATGGCCTCCGTCGGCCTGCCGTCGCGTCTACCTCCCCGGGCGAAGCTGTGACTCGGCGCTTCGCTTGGCGGATGAGCGCTTGAGTTGGCGGGGCTACGTCGAAAGGGGCGGGCAGCGCGTACACCCGATCAGCCCGGCAACAGGAAGCGGTATGCGAATAGGCATGCTTGGGGCGGGAGTGCTGTCACCTGTTGCAGCGCACGTCTGTCAAGCCTGATGGTCGTACGCGTAAGCCCGGCGGCGAGGGGCCGGGGCTCGGCCGGACAACGCGGTCTGACGGTACGGCCAGCGGTACGGGGCCCGTCATGTTGGCCATGTTGTTGAGCCTGCGGCGCATGCTGGCCCGGGCCTTGGAGATCACGGCGGCGCGACTGTCGGGACGCGCCAGGCCGGTCGGACGCTCCAGTGCCGGCCACCGGTCGCAGCTCGGTGCGTGCCGCCGGCACGGAGTGGGCCGTGTTCCAGTTCTGATGCCGCCACAGACGTACCGGACTGGCGCAGCAGGCGGCGGCGCAGTGCGGTGGTGTCACGGCGGTGGGGCGTGGCGCCGGTGGCGTTCCCGGGGTCCTGCGTGTGCACCGGTCGTTGGGGAGGTCGGTGGCGTCCATACCGAATTTGCTGCGATCTCGGACGCGCGGTCTGTCCGACCAGCGCGACGCGAGCGGCTTACTTGGCCGCCGAGCCGGACAGTTGGCCAAACTGAGCGTCGTAGTCGGCCGCCTGGCGGTGGTCGGGACTGGCAGGCGACAAACCCGGGGAAGGCAGTTGAGTGCCCGACCGGGTCCACGCTGCCGCTCCTGGCGTGCACATTCCGGTGCCTTGATCCCCACACCACCTGATGGGCCACCATCTGGTCGGACTGCTGTGCGATTGCAGGTCCGCGGCGTTGAGCGGGCTGGTGGCGCGGCTCTCAGGTCCACCGCGGCGGGGCGTCGGACAGACTCAGCAGGGCCTCGGCCGCGCCCCGCAGGCTCAGGCCGCCGGCTGGTCCCCTTCCGACTGGCCGCCACGTAGTACCCGGGTACGGGCCTGCAGTACGTCCAGCCACAGGATCTCTGCGGGCGCGTGAGCGAGCGCGACTGTTTCCGTGTACCCCGCCTGAGGCATGTCGGCGGCGGTAAGAGCGGGAGGCCACCCCCGTTCCTTGCGCCAGACCACGAGAACTGCCTGCTCGACGAGCAAGGCCTGCCAGCCCATGGGCAGGTAGACCGTCGCGTGAACCTCCCAGCCTTCACGCTGATGCTGCTGGAGCCGTGGTGTACCGATGTTGCAGACCCCCACCTTCGCGACGTGTAGCTTCGGGTAGACGACGAGGTAGACCACGGTCGGCGCCAAGGTGTTGAAACCGAAGTCCGCGCAGTTGCGGCACGGGCCCTGGCGGTGGAGATTGTCCAGCCTTGGGCTGCACGGTGCCTCGCATACCCTGCAGAGGCCTGGCCACGGAGTACGAGAGGTGCGGTAGGGGATCTCGGGATCGGGAGTGAAGCCGCGAGCGAACGCGTATTCCCGGGCCTCTGTATCGGTGAGTACGGTGCCGACCGCGCAGTGGCGGCACCCACTGCGTCCGCTTTTGACGCTGCCGAGGGTGGGCGTCACAGTCCGCTTGCAGGTCAGGCAGCAGCAGCTCCAGGGATTTCTGACGCCGGGATAGGCCTCAAGCGGCTCAACGCCGCCAAAAGTGACCATGTAGTCGAAGGCGGCGCGGGGGTCGATCACTGTGCCGGCACACCACTTGCATGGCCTGCTGCCCCTGCGGACAGTGCCGAGTCGGGGGTGGATCTCCTTTCGGCAGTCCGGGTTGAGGCAGCGACAACGCCAGCGGACGTTGACGCCGGGGTAAGGATCCAGGGGCTCCGCCCCCGCCGCACGCATCTCTTCGACGGCGACCGCGTCAGGCACCCGCACCCGGTTGGCACAGAAGGCGCAGCCACCTTCACCGTTCAGCACCACGTTCGCGTACCGGGGCTTGACGAGGGCGCCGCAGGTAAGGCATCGGCACTTCCATGGATTCAACGCCCCTGGGTACTCCTCAACCGGCAGCACTCCTCGGTCGATCATTTGCTGGGCGGCACGCTCAGGACGCACCGCGCGTCGCGCGCAGAACTTGCAGGCCGACCGCTTGCTCGCTCGGACGTCCGACAAACGGGGGCGGATGTCAGCAGGCGCGCCGTCCCACACGCCCGGGCATTGGGGGTTCAGACAACGGGACTTCCACGGCGAGTCGACGCCAGGGTAGTCCTCCAGCGGTTCGACCCCGGCGGCCCGCATCATGTCCACCGCCTCCGCAGCAGACAGACGGCGCCGTGCGGCTGCCGCCTTCCGGGCGCAGTGGGTGCAGCCACCTCGTTCGGGACGCATGACATTGTTGTAGGTCGGTGTGACCCAGGACCCGCACGTCATGCATACGCACAGCCACTTACGAGCTCCACCGGGCCAGTCCGACACGGGCCATACGCCCTTCTCGATCATCTTGGCCTTGGCTGCAGCAGGGTCGATCCGGCGGCGTCCGACGAGGTGGCCCCCATGTGTTCCACGTACCGCGTCCGAGTCGTCAGCCATGGTGTTGGGCGCCAAGACACTGTCAGACGCCTTCGGTACTGCGGCGGCCTGCACTGCATTGCTCAGACGCAGCGCCGCTGTGTAAGACAGCCCCAGTCTCTTCGCGCGGGCACGGGCCGCTTTCTTACGGGCGTTTGACCCATTTTTGGGCACGGTCTCTCGATCTCTGGCAGGATCCCACGCCTCCCACCGTGACACCGGCATGGCCGTACCGTGGTGGCGCGGGCCCTGAGAGCCTTGACCCTGTTCGCGCTGGCTGCGTGGGAGCCGTGCGCAAGAGTGAGCGGCGTGCGCGTCCTGCCGCTGTGATGCAGCGTAGAGCATCAGGGTCACAACGCGCAGGGCAATGCTCGGAGCCGCAGGCGACGCCAGCGCGACGGGAGCCCTTACCGGGAGAGCCCATCAGCATCGCCCACTTCTAACGTCCCCACCATCGACGGGCGGGGCGAAGTAGCTGGGTTCCTCAGCAGCCGCGCCTGCGCGTGCACCTCGGTGGAGAACAGCAGTTGCTCAGGCGTGCGTGGCCCGCATCACGGCGACGATGGTCGGGCCGGAGCCTTCGTCTGGTTCATGTCTCCGATCATCTCCCACAGCCGCAGCGCCCGCCCTCGGTGCCGGTGCGCCATGTGGTGGACGCCGGCGGCGGCGTCCAGGTCGCCGATCAGTTGCCAGCACGTGGCCTCGTCTTGGCGGTCGCCGTGCCGGTGGAACAGACCCGCCGCGCGCTCCAACGCCGGGCTCGCCCGGTCCCGGTCGTGTTGACCGGCGTACACGCGGCCGACTTCCAGCAGCGTGTACGCGGCGCACCGCTCGTCGGCCAGTTCCTCGAAGGTGGCCAACGCCTGCCACAGGCAGCGCAGCGCCTCGTCCGGATCACCGCGCCGGTCATGCAGCCGGCTGAACCGCCGCAGCACGACCGCCACCCGGTGCCCGTCGTCGAGTGCCCTGGCCTGACGCAAGGCCCCGTTGAACCACTGCTCCGCTTCGTCGAGTTTGCCCTGCATGAGCGTCATCACGGCCATTGAGCAGGACAGCTGCGCTTCGATGTGCCGGTCACCCACACCGACCGCGATGGCCAGCGCCTGCTCGACACGTTCGAGGGCTTCGTCGTCACGGCCCTGTACGCGGCTGACCGTGCTCAGCATCGCCATGGACAACGCCTCGCCGCGCTTGTCCCCACCGTCCCGGCAGAGCCCGACGGAGGACTCCAGGGCATGGGCAGCCTGGTCGAACTCGTCTCGGTAGATGTGCAGCTGGCCAAGACCGCGCAGCAGCACCGATGTGCCGCGCACGTTGCCGGCGGCCTCGGCCGCGTCCAACGCGAGCCGGTGCCCGTGCTGCCAGTCCTGATACAGACACCGGTGGTCGTAGTAGGTCGCCGTGCCGGCCGCCAGCTCCCAGGCCAACTCGTCCAGGCCCCAGTCCACGGCCAGTTTCACCGCGCCGAGCAGGTTGTCGCTTTCCGCGTCGAACCAGCCGAACGGATCGGCCATCAGCCGGTCCACGACCGCATCTGGCAGCGGCCGGCGCGGTGCCGAACCGGGGGCGGCGGCCAGCAACCCGGCCGCCGGCAGTCGATCGGTGCCGCGCCCGACCAGCTCGAGCCAGGCGGCCAGCACTCGGATGATCGCGTCCCGCTTCTCCGTCACCGGCAGCGGGGCGGCGATCTCCACGGCACAGGTCCTGATCAGGTCGTGCAGCCGGTAGCGCGGCTGGCCGATGGCGTCGGTGGCGGTCAGCCGAACCAGGCTGGCATCGACGAGGGTGTCCAGCACCTCCTCTGCGTCCGAGCGGTCCAGCAGCGGGCCGACCACCCAGCCGGGCAGGGTGTAGGCGCCGAGCAGTCCAAGCAGGCTCAGCGCGCGCACCGCGTCGACCGGCAGCAGCCGCAAGCTCAGTTCGACGCTGGCTCGCACGCTGAGATCCCCGATCCTCAGCTCGGCCAGCCTCCGGGACTCGTCCTCGATCCGTTCCCGCAGCACCCGCAGCGACCAAGCCGGGCGGCCCGTGAGCTTGCCGCTGGCGATCCGGATCGCCAACGGCAGATTGCCGCAGCAGTCGAGGATCGCGTCGGCCTCCGCCGGTTCCCGCTCGACCCGCCGCCGCCCGACAATTCCGGTGAACAACTCCCGCGCCTCTGCCGGGCTCAGCACGTCCAGGTCGATGTGCCGAGCGCCGGGAAGTTGCGTCAGCAGAGTGCGGCTGGTGATCAACACGGCACAGCCGTCGGCCCCGGGTAGCAACGGCAGCACCTGATCGGCGTGACCGGCATCGTCCAGCACCACCAGCATGCGGCGGTCCACCAGCAACGACCGGTAGAGCGCGGCCCGCTCGAACAGGCCGTTCGGGATCGCGCTGCCGGCGATCGAGAGCGCGCGTAGCGCCTCGGCCAGCATCAGCCCCGGATCCCGCGGCTCGTCCGATGTCGCGGCGAGGTTGAGATACAGCTGGCCGTCGGGGAAGGCGGCGCTCGCCAGCCGCGCGGCATGCGTCACCAGGCAGGACTTGCCGACACCGGGACCGCCCGTGATGACGGCGACCGGGGCCCGGTTCGGCGCAGACCCGTCAAGCAGTCCGGCGATCTCGGCCAGTGCCTCGGCCCGGCCCACGAAGTCGGATACGTCGAACGGCAGTTGACGCACGGGCATCGCCATTGCCAGCCCGGCGGCCGCCGCGTCAGGACTCTCCGGTGGTGTGTCTGAGGAACCGCTCGGTGGGACCGGAGCGGCCAGGGCGGGATCTGCGGTCAGGATGCGCTGGTGCAGCGCCTGGAGCGGCGGGGTGGGATCGACGCCGAGTTCGTCGGCCAGTGTCCGGCGCAGGCGCTCGTACACCTGCAGCGCCTCGCCTTGTCGCCGACACCGGTAGAGGGCGACGATCAAGTGTTCGGCGACGTCCTCGTCGTAGGGGTTCTCGCGGAGCAGGGCGGTCAGTTCGTCGATGACCTCCCGATGACGCCCCAGGTCGAGTTCGATGGCCAGGCACTGTTTGTGCGTCGCCACGCGTCTTTCGTTCAGCCGTGCCGCATCCAGCTCCAGGGCCCGGCTGGAGATGTCGACCAGGGCGTTTCCACGCCAGCAGGCCAGCGCCCGCCGTAGCGCGACAGCTGTCTCGAACGGGGCCGTGTGCTGTTCGGCGAGGCGCCGCTCGTGGTCGAACTCCAGCAGGTCGAGCTGTTCCGGGGCCAGGTGGATCTCGTAGCCGCCACGCCGCGTACTGATCAAGGAAGCGGGTGCTCCGCAGGCTACGAGGTTGCGGCGCAGTCCGGAGACAGCGTCCTGGACCTGGCGGACGGCAGTGGCGGGCGCCTTCCCGTCCCACATCACGGCGACGAGCCGTTCCATGGCAACGATGTCGTTGGCGTCGATCAGAAGTGCGGCCAGCATCTTGGCCTGCCGCGGTCCGTTGAACCGGACCTCGCGTCCGGTGATCTGGGCGCGTAACGGCCCCAGTAAGCCGAATCTCATGTTTCCCCCGGCCCGTGACGATTAGCGC
Source organism: Streptomyces sp. NPDC001135 (assembly GCF_053598395.1). Taxonomy (NCBI): domain Bacteria; kingdom Bacillati; phylum Actinomycetota; class Actinomycetes; order Kitasatosporales; family Streptomycetaceae; genus Streptomyces; species Streptomyces sp. NPDC001135. The sequence continues at coordinate 64,267 of NZ_JBSFKD010000032.1, forward strand.
CAACCCCCGCTGACCTCGCAGTAGGACGAATCTAGGACGGCCGACGGATCCGTGTCCATAGCGTTCCCGTAGCGGGGCTGACCGAAGGCGGGTGGGCCGGCAATACGTGTGGAGAGTGCCTTCGCATTCCGGACTTGATGCGACCAAGGGGGGTGGCTGGATCCAAGTGGTGAGCACGTCTGGCGAACGGGAGTGTCCGGTGCGGCATGACCAAAACGATGCGGACACGCTCGGGCACAGGACACGTCCAAATCCCGCTTGGAGCGCAGGACCCCAACCCTGATCGGTCGACATGAAGCACACCGCATTGCATCAGGGAGCCGCGAAGGACAACCGAACTTCGGCTTGACATCCGGGGGGTTGCTCTGGATTTCGGGTCAGGGATTGCACCAGGGCTCAGAGCGGCCAACCTCGCGACCCAAGGCCGTCACTTTCGTGAGATGCCAAAAGGAGCTGCACCATGAAGGCAATACTGAGGTCCGCACTCACTCTCGCCGTCATGACCGCCACGGTCTTCACAGCCGTGACAGGAACGGCGTCCGCCTCGATCTGGATCGAGAATCAGCAGCTGGGTCTTCGGGCCCTCAGCGCCGATGGCGGCCAGTGCATCCGGGCCAACCCCTATCAAGGCAGCTTCATCAGTGAGTGCGGCATGTGGGGCAACGAGGATGACTGGAATCTCGAGTCCGTCTACCCCGACGCACCCAACCATGCCTACGCCAACGTCCGGATCCGCAGCACGCGCCTGGACAAGTGCCTCACGGTACTGAACCAGGCCGGGCCGCCCGGCGGAGCCAGCAAGGAGGTGTCTCCGCGCACCTGCGACAACTCACCGTCCCAGGAATGGGCCAGCACCCGCAGCGCCGACGGCTACCTCAACTACTTCAACTTCCAATACCGGGTATGCCTTGATGGTGGCTACGGGGATACCTATGGATTCCCGGAGAACGGGTGCAACGCCAACGGAGAGAACTACTACCAGGATTGGTACTACCTTCCCGCCGCCTGACTCCATCGCCCCGACAGCCAGGCTGAGCAGGCACACTCAATCCAGCTGCGATCTGGCATGGGAATGGTGCGACGAGCCTCCCAACTCGGGGTCCACGCAAGGCCAACTCGCATGGGGGACGCATGAAAAGCAAACTCGCCACACTCGTCCGCGCCGCTGCCGCCCTGGGGCTCGCGACGGCTGGCACCGTGGGCCTGGGAGCCGGTGCCGCGCACGCCGACACCCTGAGCTGCTCCGACCAGATGTGGAGCAACTACAAGACCGAGTACCGCATCTGCATCGACTACATCGACTACGCCCACGCCGTCGTGAAGTGGGCGGTCAACACCACCTACCACACCACTGACGAGCGCTTCCATCTCCAGGTCTTCGGCGGCTGCCAGAACGGCTACAACGCCGACTGGAACGACATCTACCAGTCGGGGCAGAACGTCGGCCAGCTCGCGATCAGCTGCCCCGCCGGCGAGGCCAACGGGGGGATCGACGCCCAGCTGTGGCCCACCGAGTCCTACAACTACAGCGGCCCCGTCGCAGAGGCGTGAGCCGTACCATGAACGGACGCATCCTCACCCGCGGCCTCGCGGCCCTCGGCCTGGCCACCAGCGCCCTGGTCGGCCTCGGCGCCGCCGCCGCGCACGCCGACGAGCCCGTGTTCTGCTCCCAGCCCTACTACAGCGACTATGGGGCCCGCTACACGGTGTGTCTGCGCTACGTCGCCTGGGACCGTGCCTACGCCACCTGGGCCGTCGACCCGACGTTCGCCAGCACCGACGAGCGCTTCTACCTCCGCCTCGCGAGCGGCTGCGGCGATGTCTACGACATCAACTGGAACGACAAGAACGACCAGGTCTGGGACTTCACCTACTCCCCGACGTTCACCTGCACCGCGGGCGACCTGACCTTCGAGGCGATCCTGCGGCCGCAGGAAACCGGCCACTGGTCCGGTCCCGAGGCCGACGCCGGCTGACCCCTCCAACCCCCAAGGAGAGACATGATCAGACGCATAGCCACCGCCGTCGCGCTCAGCATCGCAGCCGCCGGCCTCATGGGACTCGGCGCAGGCACCGCCAGCGCCACCGGCCAGTGCAGCCACCTGGGCGAGAGCCACTTCGGTGCCGTCTACGACTTCTGCATCGGCCTGGTCACCGGCGGCGCCAACGAGGCCGACTGGCACGTCAGCACCTACCAGTCCCGCACCGACGAGCGGTTCTACGTCGTCGTGCACGACGTGTGCGGCGACGTCTACACCTTCAACTGGAACGACTACAGCCAGTGGATCTACAACGACGCGAACGGCGGCCACCACAACTACGTGGTCATGAGCTGCAACGTCAGCTACGCGGCGATGTTCCCGACCGAGGCCAGCCAGTCTGACGACGGACCGACGGTGCAGGTCAACGGATGAGCCGACACATCTCCACCAGCCTGGCAGCCCTCGGCCTCGCGGCCGCCGGCCTTCTCGGCACGGGGGCAGGCTCGGCCCACGCTGCGGACCCGGGCTGCTCGGACTGGGCCAAGACCGCGCACGGCGCGAGCTACCGCGTCTGCAAGGGGAGCAACGTCTTCTCCTGGCAGGTCATCACCGTGGGCGCGAGCACCGATGAGCGGTTCTACATCGGCGGCCACGACGACTGCGGGCACTCGTACTACCTCAACTGGAACGACCGCGGGCAGACGCAGCTCAACCAGTCGTACTGGGCAGCCGCCTGCAACATCACCTACGGCTACATCACCCCGACCGAGGCCACCACCGCGAACGACGGCCCTGAGGTCTACACCCCCTGACCCGACCGCACGCTCAACTGCCCCCCGGACACGGCCATCAGCGTCGATCCTCCTCCTTGTGTCAGCCGTTGTCAGCGGGCGACCGTCCAGAGGCGGATCTTGTTGTCGGCGCCGGCGCTGGCGAGGAGCTTGCCGTCGGTGGTGAAGGCGACCGAGTGAACGGCGCCCGTGTGGCCGACGAGAGGGTGGCCGAGTGGTTTCGGTTCGGCCGGGTCGGTCAGGTTCCAGAGGCGGACCTTCTTGTCGGCGCCGGCGCTGGCCAGGACTTTGCCGTCGGTGGTGAAGGCGAGGCAGTAGACCGCGTCCGTGTGACCGGACAGCGGGGCGCCGATCTGGGTCGGGTTCGCGACGTCGGTCACATTCCACAGGCGTACCGTCCGGTCCCCTCCTGCGCTGGCCAGGATCTTGCCGTCGGGGCTGAACACCACGCTGTGGACGCGGTTCTTGTGGCCGGGGACGGGTACGCCCACGGTGGCCGGCGGGGTGGCCACGTTCCACAGCCGGATCGAATTGTCGGCGCTGCCGGTGGCCATGAGGCTCTGGTCCGGACTGAACGCCACGGAGAGGACGGCGTCGGTGTGGCCGGTGCCGGGACGGCCCATCGGTGTCGGCTTCACAGGGTCCGACACATTCCAGAGACGGAGCGTCAGATCCGCGCTGCCACTGGCGAGGATGGTGCTGTCGGGATTGAAGGCGACCGAGAAGACCGCGCCCGTGTGGCCGGTCAGCCGGCTGAGCGGTCTCGGTTGCGCGGGATCGGTCGTCTTCCACAGCCGGACCGCGTTGTCGTTGCCGCCGCCGGCCAGGAGGCCACCGTCGGAGCTGAACGCCACCGCGTCGACGTTGTCCGTGGGGCCGGTGAGGGAGACGAGCGGTGCCTTCTTCGCCGGGTTGGTCACCTTCCACAGCCGGATCGTTCGATCGGCGCTGGCGCTGGCCAGGATCTCTCCGCCGGGACGGAACGCCACCGACAGGACGGCTCCCTGGTGAGCGACGAGGGTTTGCCCGGGAGAGGGCGCACCGGTCACCTTCATCGCCGGGGAGTCGCTCGACGACGGCCCGCTGGAGCCCGATGTGTCGTGGTCCGGCCCGCCTTTGACCAGCCTTTCCAGGGCCGCTGCTCCGAGGGCCAGACCGGCGGCGGAGCCCGCGACCAGGAACCCGCGCCGATTCCACCGGGTCGGCGGCGCCCCCTCGACGTGGGGTGTGTCGCCGGGGTGCGCCGCGGTAGGCGGGCCCTTCACCAGGGTCAGGCCTCCCGCCGTGTTCATCACCCGCCGCTGGGGCAGTGGTAATGACCGGGCGAGGAGGTGGTGGTGCACCTTGTCGAACAACGCGTCGAGGGTGAGCGGATCCGGGCGGCGCAGCGCCGTGAGCAGTGCCTCGGTGAAGGCGGTGTGGGTCGCGCCCGGCAAAGCCCGCGAGGGCTTGGTCGCCGATGACGAGGCGAGGACGTACGTGCCGGCGATGTCGATCTGCCCGCTGATCAGCCCTTGCCCCTCCCCCATCGGTCCGGTCGCCCGACCGGAGAAGCAGCAGTCCAGCACGAGCACCCTGACCGCCGCGCCACTGTCGACCATCGCCTCCCGCAGGACGTCGTAAGGGAGCGCGGTCACGCTCGTCCGAGCCGGGTCGGTGTGGAGCACGGCCAGATGGAGCCTGCCCTGCCCGTCGACGACTCCGTGACCCGCGTAGTAGACGAGCAGTACGTCCGTGGCCTCGCCGGCGGCCTCGGTGACGGGGATGCCGAAGTCGGTCGGGACCCGGGGCTCGTCGACCACGACGCAGTGCTCGTCCCGCAGAGTCCCGTTGACCGGATCCGTGAGGACCGCCCTGAGATCGGCGAGGTTCGCCCGCACCGCCGGGAGGCCGGGCAGTTTGGGGTGCTCGTACCGGCTCACGCCGATCAGAACGGCCCGCGAACCAGCCGGATCCGGGAACCGGGTCACTCCGGCGTCCCCTCTCCGTCCCCGCCTGCCTGCCCGTCCGCCAGCAACCGTTCGACGACCTCGGCCAGTGCGGGGACATCGACGCGCTTGCCGTCCACCTCGACGGTGCGTCCGTTCTCGTTGGTGACGGTGATCCGCAGGTCCGCACGGCGATGCTGGAACCATGTGGCCAGAGCGCCGATCAGCGCGCCGACGGCGGCCGCGCCCACGCCGCCGGGACCGATGGCCACCACCAGGGCGTCCAGGCCGCCGCCCATCTCGCCCGGCGTGATCGGAGCGTGTTCGACGCGTACGTGTCCGCGCAGCGCGTCCTCGTGCCGCAACCAGTCGAAGAGGGATCTCAGCTCGTCGGGCCCATGGTCGCTCTCGCCGGACGCGGACTCGGTACGGATGCGCAGCTCTTGAGATGTCGCCGATGTCACCCGCTCATCATCCCGCGCAAGAACCGGAATCGGGCCGAATCTCAGCACTTCGCCTTCTGCGCCTGCGCATCAGAACCATGGTCCGCGCGGAACAAGCGTGATCTCGGGGTACGGCTGACAACGGCTGACTCACTGGGTTGAGTTGCCGGTGGGTGATCGGGCAGCAGGAGAGTCTGAGGAATGCTTCGTGGATGTCGGCCTGTCGTTCCCGGCGGATCCGCAGGCGGCGGAAGCCGTGCAGCCGGGCGGAGCCGCGCTCGATCACCCACCGGTACCCTCAGCCCGGTGCCGTGCCGTGTTCCGCGGCGCCGGTCTGTCTCGGCTTCCTGGAACTCCCGCTCGAACTGGAGGTGCTTGTGCTGCAGTTGTTCCTGTTCGCGCTGCATCTCCAACTGCGTCATCCGAACTGACCCGGCCCGCCCCCTGCCGTAGTGATCCAGGCAGTCCCCCGCCGGCCGCCAGGGCTGCCTGGCAGGTAGAGATGGCCAGGCGGCCGCAGCCGTTACTCACCTTCCAGTGCTGTCACGAGCTGAGGGAGGTTGCCGCCGGCCACGATGAACGCCAGGTGATCGTGGAAGTCCCGGCTGTGGACGATCAGGCCGTCGCGGACCCGCAGCACCTGGATGTTGGCGGACTCGAAGGCCCGTCCGGTGCTCCGGTGGTGCACCTGGTAGTCCCACTCGGCAACCACCACTTCGGGATCGTCAGTCTCCCGGATCACCACGTTCGTCGCGTGAAGTTCAAGGGGCGAATGCGCGGCAACTTCCGCGAACCTCTTCCTTAGCGCGTTCCGCCCCTCGAACCGCCGCGGCCCGACCGGCTCGAAGGCAGTCTCGACCACGGCGTCCTCGGAGTAGAGCTCGGCCAGTTCCGGTAACCGCCCCGCGGTGATGCCCCCCAGCAGTTTGAGGAAAACGTCACGCGGCGACACCGTTGCAGACATGGTCAACCCCCATCGGAGTGTGCCCCTAGAATCGGACTAGCGGCTCCGATTGAACGATACGGACTGGGCACTCCGGTTGTCCAGGGAGGGATCCGCCTTGGACAGAGAAGGGAGATGATCGGGGTGAGCGACGCTGCGGAGCGACCGTTGCGGGCGGACGCGGCCCGCAATCGAGCCAAGCTGCTGGACATCGCCACGCAAGTGTTCACCACGCGCGGCATCGGCGTGCCGACGGAGGAGATCGCCCGCGCCGCCGGGGTCGGGGTCGGCACGCTCTTCCGGCACTTCCCGACCAAGGAGGCGCTGCTGGAGGCGGTCATGGTGCGCAGGCTGGAGACGATCACGGCCAAGACCGCGCAGCTGGCCGCCGAAGCCGAGCCTGGCCAGGCCTTCTTCACCTGCTTCCGCCTGGTGGTGGAGCAGTCCGCGGGCAAGGAGGAGTTCACCCGGGCGCTTGCCGCAGCCGGGGTGGACTTGCGCACGTCCTTGCAGGAGTCGACCACGCTGATCCGGGCTCAGCTGGCCGCACTCCTGGCCGCGGCGCAGCGGGCCGGGGCCGTCCGCCCCGAGGTGGGTCTGCCGGAACTGATCGCCCTGATCGTCGGCACCGGCGCGGCAACGGAGCAGCTCACGACCGACCCGATCGCCCGAGAGCGGGTCTTCGACGTGGTCTTCAGTGGGCTTCGGCCGCACTGACTCGCCCGCGCCTCTGTGTCGGGGAACCAGAGGCGGGCCCGAGTCGCGACTTGTCGGGAGGCGGCTCCTGAAGCCGGCGGCCTCAAGCAAACGCTTGGCGCCTTGTCCCTCGCACCAACCGGACAGCAGTCCGTCACACGCACACCGCCCCTGCAACGTCCGCCTCGTCGGCTCTCCATGGTGGGGCATCGCCCTGCTCATCCGGCTCCACCCGGTGATCCAGGACTTCCCCCAACGCACCGCCAGGCTCCCCACCTGAGTCACGTGCAGGGACATCCAACCCTTAGAAAAGCCGGCAGACAGGGGCGGAGCGCACCCGAGGCCGCGGACCTCTGCCGGTGCCTCGCCAGCAGAGCATGATCGCTGACGTTGACCCTCCACACGCAACACGTGCAGAATCTGCGGGGCTGCGACTTTCGCCGGCCAACAGGGGGAAGTCATGTGCGAGAAGCGCACTCACCGCGAGACGATAGATGCCATCGCGTGGAATCCGTCGGCACCGGCCGAGGTGTTGATCAGGCTGTTGTGCGAGGAAGCCATTGCGGCCTGGAACACCATCGCCTGGCGTCCTCTGCCGGACGAGGTGGTCGACGCCGTCGTCGCGCATCCCGACCGCAGGCTGCGGTCGGCGTTCGCCGCGAACCCCTCGGTGGCGCCGGAACAGCGCGCCCGGCTCATCACCGATCCCGACGCACGGGTTCGCCATGCTCTGGCCATCGGACCCGACTGGTTCCGCATCCCGGTGGAGCCACTTCCCCTGTCCGTGCAGCGGCGTCTGCTCGCCGACCCGGAAGGGGCGGTCCGCCGAAGCGCAGCCACCTGCCGGCACACGGATCCGGGCCTGGTCGCCAGGCTGGCCGACCACCAGGACGCGGACCTTCGGCAGGCAGCCTGCCGCGAGTGGTCCCTGCTCCGCGAGGACACCCGAAACCGCCTGCTCCATGACGCCGACGAAAACGTACGCGAAGCGGCGATGATGAAGGCCTGCCGTGACGACGCGGGGTACACCGATCTCCTTCTCGACGCGGACCTCCCGCCCTTCGACCGGCAGGAGGTGATCCGGCACGGCGCCATGAGTACGGCCACCGCCGAGCGGCTCGCGGCGAGCAGGCAAGAGAGTGACCGGCGGGACCTGGCGGCCAACCTCAACGTGCCCCTCGACATCGTCCGTACGTTGGCCGGCGACGATGCGCACAGCGTCCGGCTGGCGGTGTCGGTACGCCCCGAGCTGACGGAGGAGGAACGTGCCACCATTCACGTCACCATCAGCCCGTCCGACCGGCTCCATCCCGTCGAATGGGTGCGCCGGTGCGCCGATCCCGATGTCCTGCGCCAGTGCGCCCAGTCCGCCAACATCCTCCTGCGCCGCAGTGCCGCCTACAGTCCGCACCTGCCCGTCGACGCCGTCGAACTGCTCTCGAAGGACGACGACTACCCCGTACGACTCCTGCTGTGCGAGAACCAGCCGACCGTCGACGGCGAGGTCGTGCTGCAGACCTACCTGGACTGTGAAGTCATCACCAGAAGCGCTCTCCTCGACCACCCGAACTTCCCCCGTGCGGGCGCCGGCCGACGCTTCGCCGACGACCCGGATCCGAAGAAGAGATGCCTGGTGGGACTCGACACGGAAGCGCCGGCCGACGTGGTGATGCGCCTGCTCGCCGATCCCGACGAACGCGTACGTGCCATGGCGACCACGCATCCCGCGCTGCCGGTCGACCTCATCCTCCAAAGCTGCAACAACCCGGAAACCTCCTCCCGAGCCCTCCGCAACCCCAGCCTCCCCACGGAGGTCATGCATCGGTACCTGGACGCCGCGGGCGTCCCTCGCTGACGCCGACGCTTCCCGTGCTCGTGAGCATGTCTGAGCCACATACGAGCAGCTGACGGTTTAGGGGCCGCTGAGCTCAGGAGCGGTGCGCCCGCAGGCGGTGCCGGCACCGGGCACCGGCCGTCCGAGGAAGAACTGCGGGATCAGCCTCCAGCGATCACCGAGCCGTCGCGGACCGCGACCCGCCTGTCCGCGGCGTGCCCAGGCGCATGATGACGTCGACCGGGTGTCCGTAGACGCGTCCGGCCAGAGCGTCGTACGTGCGCCACAGATCATCGCCGGCTTCCACGACGGTCACCTCGCCGTTGTGCGGCGGCAGTCCCCGATTCTTCGGCAGCGGCGATGGAGTAGGACCTCACCGTAGCTCTTCGGGCAGCTCTGCCGCGGTGACCTGGTCAGGAGTCTCGCTGCTCCGCCGACGCTCCTCGATGCACTGCCGTTCTGCGGTACTGGTCCGAGCTGTCCGGCAATATGTGTGCCCGTGGGGCGACTGCCAGTGGGGATGGATGAGCTGCTCGAGATCCGCAAGGTGCTCGACGACGAGCTGGAGCTCGGGGCGGACACGGGATGCGACGCGTCGGGGGTTCGCGCCGCTGCTGAAGTACCAAACCCGGCACGGCCGGTTTCCCGGGGGGAGGCGGAGTACCCGACCGAGGTGGTCGCCCTCGTGGCGGAGGAGCTGACGGCCTGGCTACCGGGGAAGGGGCGCGCACGCGGAGCGGAATGCGGACCTGGGGCGCGGGGCGCCGCCGAGTCGATGGCGTCCGCTCACGAACGGCGTCCGCGTACCGCGCGGATCACCTCGGCAACGGCCTTGAGGACCGTGGCGCGGTCGCGTGAGGCAGTCCCCCTCAGCGCGACCACCACGATCGATACTGCCGTGGCGGCCGTAACCAGCAAGCCGGCCACGGGCACCAAGGCCCAGGCAGTGACATCCATGGCAGTCCCTCCGTCCGTGCGGCCGTCCGTCGAACCGCGCCCGGCCCATCTCACAGGACCCCACTGCGATGAGGAACCTTTACCGGATCGGATGGACAGCAGCAGGAAAGGCCCAGGTCGCAGGCTTGACGCCCCAGCCGTCGGCAGGAGTCGCCGGATCCGGGGCGCGCGAGGGAGGACATGGTGAGCAGCACCAAGGGGGAGCTGAGCGCCGAACGGCAGAGGCTTCGCGAGGAACTGCAGAAGCTGGAGGCGACAGCGCTCAAGGGCAGGGAGCGGAAGGCCGCGATCGCCGAGGCCAGCAAGCGCCGGAGAAACAGCGAGCTACCGCCGCTGCGGAACACCACCGTCGGCGGCTGGTTCGAAAAGGGCACGCCGCCCAAGGACTTCGAGGACCTGTGGGCCCTGGTCGAGGTCCTGCTGGAATGGTCTGAGCATCCTCGGTCAGATCCCAGCAGTGGACCGGCCCACACCAAGCGGGTGCGGGAGGAAACAAGGAAGCTGTGGAAGACCCGGTACGAGCAGGCCAAGAGTTCCCGTCCCCCCAGCCGGGCCGGTACGAGACCGCACGGGTTCGACGCGGCGCGCAAGGCATACTTCGCGGCGCTGCGCCGACGGTACGCGCAGGTCGAAGTCCTGGCAGGGAGCGACAGGGTCGGCCGTCCGCCGCTCCGGCTGAAAGACGTGTTCGTCGCCCCGTCGGTCCGAATGGATCCGCCGGCGGGAGAGCTGCCGTACGACGTGCCCTCGGTCAGCGACGTCGAAGCGCTGGACCGCGTCCGACGGCCATGTCCTGACCGCCCGGTCCGCCGGGTCTGGCAGGTGCTGTCCGAACAGTCCGCTCAGCGGGTCGTGCTCCTCGGCAACCCGGGCTCGGGCAAGTCGTCGCTCGCCCGGTACCTCGCCCTCGCGCTCGCGGAGGCGACGGACGCCGACTCGGGCCTTTGCACCGACCCTTACCTTGCCCCGCTCGCCGGATCGCTGCCCCTCCTGGTGGAACTGCGCGCGTACGCCAACCCGCGATGGCGCACGTGCAGCCTCCTCGATCTCGTCGACCGCCTGCATCACACCAAGGGGCGGGGCCTGCCCAGAGACGTCCTCGAGGGGTACCTGCGCGACGGTGGCCGCGCGGTGGTGACTTTCGACGGGCTCGACGAACTGTTCGACCCGCGACTGCGCGAGGAAGTCACCGAAGAGATCGCCGGGTTCGCGGAGCGCTACCCGAGCACCCGTGTCGTGGTGACGTCCCGCGTGATCGAGTACCAGCGGGCGGTGCTCGAACGCGAGGGCTTCCGCGCGTACATGCTGCAGGACTTCGACCGGACACAGATCGACGCGTTCGTGACCCGTTGGTACCGGTCGGCTTTCCCGGCGGACCCAGCCGAGGCGGCCCGCCTGCGCGACCGGCTGCTGGCGGCCATCGACGATTCACCGGCAGCAGGTGAACTGGCCGGCAACCCGTTGATGCTCACCATGCTGTCCCTTCGCGGCGAGCACCAGGACCTGCCGCGGGACCGGCGCGGAGTGTACGAGCATGCCGTGAGTGCCTTCATCGCGCAGTGGGATCCAAGCCGATACGCACACGACGAGCGGATAGCCGAGGAAGCGGGCCGCCTGCGTGAGTGCGACCGGCTGGAACTGCTGGGCCGCGTAGCCCGTCGGATGCAGGACGACCCGGTCGGGACAGGCGGAAACCTGCTGCGTGACCGGGAGTTGATCAGGGAGCTCGATGGCTATCTGCGCGAAAGCCATGAGTTCCCACCTGATCGTTCCATGGCTCTCGCCCGCGCGATGCTCGATGAGTTCGGCGCGCGGAACAGCATCCTCAGTCACTTCGGCGAAAGAATGTATGGATTCCCCCACCGCGCCCTCCTTGAGTACCTCGCCGCGGCGGAAATCCAGCACCGGCTCACGGTCGAGCGCAGCCTGACCGGGGATGCCCTGATTCGCCAGGTGTACGGCGAGCACTGGGCCGACCCCGCCTGGCACGAAATCCTCGTCCTTGTCGCGGGAATGGTCGAACCGCGTCTCGCAGCCCAGATCGTCGACCACCTCCTCGCGGCCGATCCGCTGTGGTTCGTTCGGCGACCCGGGTCGTCGTCGGGTGAGACACCACACCACATCGTGCTCGCCGCGCGGTGCCTCGGCGAGGTTCGTGACCCCGGCGCGCTGCCCGCCCAGTCCTCCGCCGTCGTCAACGCGGTGATCGCGCTGATCGAGCACATGGTCGCGGAGCGGGCGTTCCCCGGTTCCCCGGTCACCCGCGCCGTCGTGGAGACGCTACCGCCCGTGCTCGGCCGGCTCGGCGCGCGCAACTCCACCATCCGCCGGCGCTACCACGATTGGTACCTGGCGCACGGCCAATTCCTGAGCGTCATGAGGGAGGGCTCGGACTTCGCCTGGTTCGAGGTACCGCCGGCCGCGCGAGTCGGCGCCGCGCTGTTGCGTGACAACGGCGAGTTCCGTGAGAGCCTGGTCAGTCAGGCGGTCTTCGGCTCCACTCCCGCCGACAGAGAGGAAGCGCTACGCGCGCTCATCCAGGAATGGCCCGACGATCCACAGGTCGCCGGACTGCTGCGCGAGTTCGCCGAGACAGACCCCGAGGGAAACGTCAGGTACGGCTCGGTGCAGCTGTTCGCGATGATGCGCACATCAGATCGATCCACCGTGAACTGGCTGCGGAGCTGCCTCTCCGACGCCGACCCGTACCTCCGGCAGGGGGCGCTCGTCGCACTCTGCGACGGCTGGCGCGACGAACCCGACACGTTCGTCGAGGTACGCCAACGCGCCACCGGTGACCGGAACGACCGGGTCCGCCTGACCGCGGTGAAATGCGTCGCGGACGGCTGGCCGCACGACCCGGACGCTGCGGCGGTGGTACTGGAGTGCGCTGCCCGCGATCCGGACCCGCACCTGCGGACCTCCGTCTTCGACATCCTCGTCGAGGGCTGGCCCGACGATCCGCGGACCGTGGCGCTGCTGCGTTCGGTCGCCGGCGACGCGGGGAGCGAGGCATGGGTGCGAGAGGCCGCTAAACGGGCGCTCGTCCGCGCGGAGACCCGGCCCGTCGACCCTGCCGCAGCCCTGTCGACGTTCCCACCACCCGCGGAGGATCCGCGACACACCGCCCTCAAGCACCTCGTCGTCAACCGGCGTACCGATCCGAAGACCCCCGTGCTGCTGCATGAACGGGCCGTGGCGCACCCCGACGGCACGGTCCGGGTGGCCGCGGTGCGGGCGTTGGCCACGGGATGGCACACCGATCCGCGAACGCTGCCGTGGCTGTCCGAACTCGCCACCTCCGACGCGAGCGAACCGGTGCGGCTGGCCGCGCTGTGGGCCGTCGGCTCCATCTGGCCCGACGATCCCGACGCTGCGGCACTGCTACGCAGCGTCGCCCATGCCAAGGGCAGGGTGCGGGACCGCGAGGTGGCCGTCCTCGCCCTCGCCTCCGGATGGCGCAACGACCCGGAAACCGGTTCGCTGCTTCGCAGACTCGCAGTCGCCGACACCGCCGAGTTGGTCCGCGCGACGACGGTACGGACGCTCGGAGCCGGCTGGCGCGATCACCCCGACACCGTCGCGCTGTTACGCGACAGAGCCGAGAACGACACCGACCCATACGTCCGTTGGGCCGCCGTCCAGGCTCTCGTCACAGGCTGCCGCACTCCGCAGACCGCCGCCCTACTGGGCCGACTCGCCGTTGCTGACCCCGACGAGCACCTGCGCGCGGGCGTCATTCACCGCCTGGCGGCGGGCTGGCGCGACGACCCAGAGACCGGCGCCCTGCTCCAGCGAATCGTCACCAGCCAAACCGACACCATCAGCCGACGCGCGGCGATCCGGGCACTGGCAGGCGGCTGGCGTGACGACCCCGTCACCGAGGCGCTGCTACGCGAGCGGGCCGCCGACGACTCCGACGGGGACCTGCAACGGGTGGCTGTGCAGACACTCGCCGAACGCTGGCCCTACGACCCGGAGATCCAGGCGCTTGCCGACCGCTTCTCCGACGAGTGGTAGTGGTCAGGCCTCAGCCGGCTGTCAGTTCGGCACGGTGCCGAGGGCGCGTTCGAGCGTCCAGTAGGAGACGCCGAGCTTGGTCGCCAGCAGTTGAGTGCGCATCCGAAGGGAGGAAGGCTTCGTGGATGCCGTCGCGGCTTTCCCAGCGGAACCGCAGACGGCGGAACCAGTGCAGATGGGCGAGTGCGCGCTGTACGACGTAGCGTCGGTACCCAGGCCGGAGCCGTGCTCGGTGCCGCGGCGGGCGATCCACGGCTCCACACCGAGGTCCCAGACCAGGCGGCGATACTCGTCGTGGTCGTAGCCGCGGTCGTCGAGCACCACGTCCGAGCGGCGTCGGGGCCGGCCGCGCTTGCCGCGCACGGGCGGCACGGTCTGGAGGGCGTGGGATGAGCCGGGTGACGTCGTTGCGGTTGCATCCGGTCAGGGTGGCCGCGTACCACTCGGCCGGAAAGCGGGAGAGCAGAGCCAAGGCCTGCCCTGCGGGCGCGTCGGTGGCAAGACACAGAGCCAGCGGCCGTTCTCTCGTGCTTCGTGAATCGACATCGCGCAACGTGGAGAACGGCCGCCTCAGCTGTCCGCCGACTCCTACCGGTTCCAGGCCACCGAGGCCGACCGCGGCAGCGACATCCCCTGGGGTGCCACCCCACCGATCGCGGGCACAACGACGGCCTGGCCGGAAACAAGCAACCTGTCCGAATCCGGCAGTACGCCCGACCCGCGGCGACGTCACCAGAGCTTGTCGATCCGCCCGGGGAACAGTTCTACGCGGCTGTCCAGGAAGGACGCCTCCGTCGCCCGAGCCCGGTGCGAGAAGAAGTCCGCCATGGTGACCTTGTCGAAGCCCGGCTGGTCGCTGGGGAACGGTTCCTGCCGAGTCCCGCCGATCAGCACCGTCCCGGGCAGCAACCGCCAGCCGGCGCTCTCATAGAACGCCTGGAGCGGCCGGTCACATGTGAACAGGCCAAGGTCCAGTTTCTGCGTGATCATCATGTTCCGGGCCGCAGACACAAGGCGTCGGCCGTTCCCCCGCCCCCGAGCCTGCCGGCGCGACACCACCGTGCTCAGCCCGCCGGCGGCATAGTGCTGACCCGCATGGACGATCTCCTTACGGAGAATGTCGAGTGCGGCCACCACCGTCGTGTCGTCCACGAGCAGCATCGACACCGGCTGCAGCGCGGGATCGTGAACCACGGTGTCAGAAGCGGCGCCCGCCCCGGCCGGGGACGGCCACGCCTCCTCCTGCAGCTCCCTCACCTGCACACGCAGCTCGGTCGGAACGGCTTCTTCAGGGAATGACATGATCTGCACCCGCTGATTCTGGTCACTCAGCGAGCAAACGCAACAGGTCTTCCCTCACACGACCGAACCGCGGGGCACAGCATCGACCATGCGCACCGGGCAGCGGCAGGACGGTTCTCAGGCGTTGAAGATCGCGGCCACCTGGTCGACTGCCTCGGGACCATAACCAACAGTGCCCACAGGAACCACACCGTCGATGGCCTGGATGATCTGACCAGCCCACACAGGCCCGAACCCTCCGCACAGTTCGATCAGTTGGACGCCCTCGTTCACCAGCCGACGCGCGACGTCGGCGCCCTCCTCGGGCTTCGCCACACCCACGAACACACACCGGCACTTTCCCGTGTCGACTACGCTGAAGTTTCCTCCTTCCGCACATCCAGCCGCTGTGTAGATGAATCCGAAGTCTGTGAGTGCCATGTCGGCACGCTCCCCTCACTGCCATTCCTGCGTACGTGCCCAGTCAGTGTTGTTCCAGTACGGGGTAGTCGGCGATAGCACCGCGTGCACAGCTTCGTTAGCTGCCCGTCAACTCGCTGGACGTTCCAAACCGCTGAGCGCATGCAACGTGGGGTCGGTCAGGTCCCGGGTCCCGGCGGGCGGCGTCCAGCCTGCGCCAACGGCATGATCGACTTGGGGAGTTCCAGGCCCACGGTGGAAACAGGGTGTTCACCCGTACGGATCTCCCAAGGCAGCAGAGAGCAGCGGGGCGTCCGGACGTCGTCGAGCGCTGCCCGTTCAGATTAGCGGGGTGATCTGGTCCTCGATACCGAGCAGGGCCCGGCCATACATCTCGGTCGCGATGGCGGGGTTGACCATGGCATGCCGCGTGCCAGTCTCCAGATCACGCCAGATGCGCTGCAGCGGACTGTCGTCGGCGAAACTCCGGGCCCCCTGGACGCTCAGCAGGAGGTCCAGTGCCTCTCGTGAGCAGCGGGCGACTGTGCCGATGTCCATGCGCGCCCGGGTCCGGTTGATCAGGGGCATGCACTGGCCGCTCGCCGCCCAGCTGTCCGCATCGTCCGCGGCACGCATGAGGTGCAGGGTGGCGGTATCGATCAATGATGCTGCCTCGGCGAGCTGCATCTGGGTGGAGGGTGCCTCGCGTGCCTGCGCGTAGTGCGTATGCGAAATGCCCCGGCCCGTGGCGAGGGAGGCCAGCACCAGCTCCATTGCGCCGCGGGCCAGGCCCAGCAGCGGACCGGCGAGCGACAGGGCGAGCGTGGGGACGAACGCCGCGCGGTACAGGGTCTCATCCTTGAACTCGGTCGGGTAGACGCCCCGGAGCGCCTGCGTCACCGACAGAATGCGGTGGGCTGGGACAAAGACGCCGTCGGCGACGAGGGTGTTGCTGCCAGTACCGCGCATCCCGGCAACGTGCCAGGTGTCCTCGATCGTCAGCTGGTCCATCGGGAGCAGAGCCAATGCCTGGTCCAGGTGCTCGCCGCGCTCGCCGGTGAGCGTCATGCCGACCAGCGCCCATCGGGCGTGGAGACAGCCGGAGGCAAAACCCCATCGTCCGGTGACGACGGTGCCTGCGTCGACTGTCCTGCCGGTCCCGTGGGGTGGCAGGACCGCACAGGCACGGGTGCCGGGATCCTGCGCGTAGACCTCACGCTGGGCGCGTTCGGGATAGAGGCCGATGAGCCAGCCCGAGATGTTGATCAAGCTGGTGGTCCAGGCGGTCGATCCGCAGCCGCGGCCGAGTTCGGAACTCACCTCGACCAGCGTGCGGATGGGTTCCTGGTGGCCGCCAAGCCGCTGGGGAACGGCGAGACTGAACAGGCCGGCCTCATCGAGCGCCGCGATGTTCTCCGCGGCAACACAGCGGTCCTGCTCGGTGCGGGAGGCATTGCGCCGGAGTAACTCGACCAAGGCTGCGGCCCGTCCGGGGAGGGTGGCCTGTTCGATGTCCGGGGCAGGTCCCGCGACTCGATTCCTGGCGCCCATCGTCATGAGAGGTCCTCCTTCGCACCTGAACCGGCCGGGTGAGAGGCCGACGGCCAGTCCCGGCACCGCATATCATCACCCACGCTCGTGGCCAGGGCCCCCACTCGCCGACCTGGTAGCCGAGCTCATCCACGACACCCTCACCATGGATTCGGCGGTGCGGGAGGCGGCAATGAGGTCTGCCGCCTGATCTTCTGCGCTGCATGCCCGGCATCATGCCCGAGTGTCGTCGTCGGACGGTGCTGTCTTGGCCGTGCGATGCGGGACGCTTTCGACTTGTGCCAGCCGCACCGCTGTACCAGTTCAAGCCCAGTGAGCCTCGCGTCCTGCCTGAGGGCGTCCAGGCGCTAGGCAATGGCCTCGCGCGCAGCCCGGGCAGTGGAGAGCGGGGATGTGGGCATTGAACTGGCGAACCGGTCGGCGAGGCTACCGAGGCTCTGCGCCCTCAGGTACTCCCTCAGCAGCGGGGTCAGCGCTGCAACAGCCGGATCACGCCCTCGTAGTCCGGAAGCGGGCTGTCCTGAGTAGTCATGGCCAGAGTCTCGGCGTCGGCGTTCACGCCTTGGATGACCAGATCCTTCGTCTCGTCGTCCCCCCACACTGCCGGGCAGCCGTGACCTCCGGACCCCGGATCTTGCCGACGAACCGCAGCCGCATTGCCCCTCCCTCAGTCGAGCCGGTTGCGGCCGGTTGCACGCCCTGAGCCTTCCGCCGTCATCACGCGTGGTCAAGGTGCCCGCACCGACCCGACCGTGCAACCGCGTGCAACTTCGTGGACCCGCCAGCGCTCGCCTCTCTGGCGTCCGTCGCCAGAGCCACACGAGTCGGGGAGCATCCCAGGGCCGCGAGGCACAAGTCCACCCAGGTACGCCCATCGAACTGCCGGCGGGAACGCGTGGTTGCTCGACTGTGCTCCGGCGCCGGGCTGCAAGGTGTGCGCCGCCAGCTGGAAGCAGTTCACCGCCGCGAAGGACTGAGGCGACGTCGTGCAGGCCGCGCAGCACGCCGACGAGATCCGCTCACACGCGGCAGGGACTCACTGTCCGGAGTTCCGTAAAAGGCCAGGTCGTCGGCATGGTGGTACGTGAGAAGCAGCGCCATACCGCCAGGTGGCTATCCAGTAGCCACGACCCGGCCGGCCATGACCTGAGGAGGGTTGGGGAGCAATGACGCAAGGTTGTCTCGTACGAAGTCGGCCGCGCTCTTGATCGACTCTTCCGCCCCGGCTTGGTCTTCGAAGACACTGGTGGAGACCATCACTCCCTCCCCGGAGTCAACCCAGTAGTAGGCCACGAACCCGGGGACTTGGCGCAGGAGAGGCACGAACCCCTCGTCCACTCGGCGTCCTGCCTCGGCAGGATCGGTCACCCCTTCGTACCGCCGAACCACTGCGTACATAGCTGATCTCCTCACGGGTCCCAAGGTCACGTCACGCGAAACGACATACCCCCCACCGCGCGTGTCTCGCTCACGGGACGTCCGTAAGGCACTCGGATAGGCGACGAGGCCGCCGCCGTCGTGCGCGGCCACGTGGCCCGCTTGGAGCAGTGCTGACCACGGCCCGTCGACTGAGACACCCGCCCTCCCTAGCCCGAGCTCATGGGAGCACCTACCGCAGGAGCTGGGCTTTGCGTCGGGGGTGACCTGCTGCTGGCGCCCGGCCGAGTGGCGTGAAGTCGGCGTCTGACAGGGCTCCCGTCCATGGGTACGGGGAGCCGGTCAGGCTGTCGTGCCGTATGCCGCACAGGGTCGCCCCGAAGTAGCCGTAAGTATGCGTAACGTCTTCAGGCAACTCCTCTGAGTGTGCCCGTTCCCAGCGACCGCCACCCGCGCTGGGGCAGCGCCTCAGACACGATCGCGCTCAGCGGCTGCCCGGTACCGCTTCGCCTGGCGTTGCACGAAGCCTCGGCCAGACGCCGAACCAGGGGCCCGCCGTCACGAGCGGTGATCAGACACGGGACTGACTCGCGAAGCGTGGCGTCCCGCAAGCGCGAGCTGACGCGCAGCGCCGGGCGCGGGACCTACTTGGCCCTGTCCCGTTCGGCCTCGAATCTCTCCTGTCCTTCCGGGGCCACCCCATGGCAAAGTGATCAAGTTGGGCTGTCCGTGGTGGGGGAAATACGTGAAGCGACATCTCAAGGCAGCGGTGGTTGCGGCTCTGGCCACGGTGACGCTGGCCGGCTGTGGCGGCAGCGGGAAGAGCGGAGGCCCATCGACGAACGGCCCGGTACACGCGGACGCCCCTTCAAGGCCCTACCAGTTGAAGATGCCCAAGGCGGTACTGAAGGGCACCTTTACGGAGTCGGATCACGCCAGGCCCGATCCGAACATCGCGTCGATGCTCTCCGGCCAGATCGAGAACGGCATCTCGGCGTTCGCCGCCTATCAGCCCGCCGACCGAAAGTCGGAGACGTCGGGGCCCGTGCTGGCGGTGATCGGGGTGTATGGAACCGTGCTCAGCCCGGTCACGGCCCGCGACGAGTTCCTGAAGATCATCGACAGTCGGACCATTGCCACGGACGTGCGCTCTACCGTGATCATCGGTCCCCGTACGATCATCCCCCGAGGCTCCTCGGAGGCCGTCTCCTGCCGGATCGTCCGGAAGGTCGATGAGTTCGGAACGACCTGGCTACCGGACTGTTCCTGGGCTGACGGATCGGCCGTTGTCGACGTGAACCAGACCGTGGACCTCGACAAGCCTCCTGCCGAATTCGACCTTGCGGCCCTCGCCGCCAAGACAGCGACCATCCGCGATGAGGTCCGCGCCCCCATGACGCCGTAGAGCTGTTCCGACCTGAGCATCGCAGTTGTCCCTGGTCCAAGGCAGGCCGGGCGCGCGGCCAGAGGGGCCACTATGCTGAGTGCTCCGGCGGGGGATCCCCCGCCGGCCGGCGGGGCACGGCGCTCGTGCGGCTGCCCCGGACGACCACACCCAAGGACGGCAACCGAGTGTCCTTCTTCACCATCGGCCACCGCGGTGTCATGGCCGCCGAGCCGGAGAACACCCTGCGTTCCTTCCTGCGGGCCGAACGCGAGGGGCTGGACGGCATCGAGCTGGACCTGTACCTGAGCAAGGACGGCGAGCTGGTCGTCATGCACGACGAGACCCTGGACCGCACGACGGACGGCTCAGGTCCGATCGCCGACCAGGAGTTGCGGGAGCTCAAGAAGCTCGACGCCGGCCTCGGCGAGCGGATCCCCACGTTCGGGGAGGTGCTGGACGCCGTCGGGCCTACGTTGCCGATCCAGGCGGAGATCAAGGACGTGGCCGCCGCCCAGTCGCTGGCCAAGGTGCTTGCCGACCGGGACCTGCTGGACCGGGTCTCGGTGCTGTCGTTCCACGACACGGCGCTGATCGAGATCCACAACCTGCTGCCGCAGGCCCGCACCGTGCTGGTGGCAGGCCCCAGCGCGCACCGCGACACCTTCGTCGGCCGCGCGCAGAAGGTCGGTGCCACCCTGGTCAGCGTGGAGCTGCGCCAGCTGAACCAGGCCATCGTGGAAAAGTGCGGCGCCGCCGGCATCGACGTGATGGCCTGGACCGTCAACGACGAGCGCGACCTGGCGCTGGCCCGGGCGCTCGGCCTGGTGGGCTGCGTGACCGACCAGCCCGGCATGAAGCGGCTGGTCGAGGCCACGGCCTGACCTCAGACGTCCAGACGCACATATGACGCCGGAACCGTTACGTCCGCCCAGGTCATCGCCCGACGTTCGACGCCAGACCTTGAGTCGAGGTCTCTGCCACGGCTGCTATCTGACTGACTGCCCCGTTTTGGCCGACGCCCTGACAGCGAAATGCCGGCGTTGCCTCAAAGGCGCTTCACCCGTTGCCGAGTTTTAGTAGGTGCTGCTGTCGTCGCAGTGTCCCGGCCCGGTGACTCCCTGGTTGTAGTCGTCGGGAGTGGTGGCCCGCCGGCGGACCGTGGCCCTCTGAGCAGCGGTCAGCGTGGACCAGTCGTTGGCGCCGTGAGTCGCGAGAAAGGCGTCTGCACCGCTGATGGTGCCGGCCACTGCGGACGGGTTCGCTCCGTTCTTGATGTTGAGCTTGGCGGCGAGAAGCTGTGCGTACAGCTGGTTGATGCCGTTGCTGGCGTTGCCGTTGAAGTTCGGGGGGAGGTATTTCGACGCCTGGGCGAAAGTGGTTACCACGATGCTGTCCGAGCCACCCGGAATGCCGAGCGTGATCGGGAGCAGAGCCGTCGTCGCAGCCGCGTGGTCCGACCAGTAGCCGATGGTGCGGGTGCACCCACCGGACATCGAATAGGTGATGGTGACGTGGCCGTTTGCGGTGTTCGCGCCGGTGGTGAAGGTGCTGCCGACCGGACCGGCGCTCGATCCGCCGCCGCCACCGCCGCCCCCTGAGAACGCTACGTCGGCGGTGGCGCCGCCACCGCCACCGCCCCCGCCACCGGCATTGATTGACGCGTTGCCGCCGGTCCCACCTGTGCCGAGCACACCGGATTGGCCGTTGTCGCCGTTGAAGTTGACGCCGACTCCCCCGTTTCCGGGCGCGCCCGGGGTGGTGGGGGTCGCTCCGCCGCCGCCCTGGCCGCCGACGTTGACCTGCAGCGTCTGGCCCGGCGTGACAGTCAGGTTCCCGGTGACCTCGGCACCCGCACCCCCGGCGCCGCCCGGATTGACATCGCCGGGCCCCGGCACCTCCGGAAGCCCCGCGGGCGTCCACGGACACCTGTGTCACCCCGCTGGGGACGGTGAATGTCTGGGCCGCGCCGGTGTAGTCGAAGGTGCACACCACCTGGTTGCCCGTCTGCACACAGCCCTGTGCTGCGGCGGGGCCGGCCAGGAGCGGCACGAGTGCCAGGGACATCCCCGTCACGACCATTCCCGCCGTGAGACCGCGAAGGCGCGTCCGGGCATGACGCGTGAGGGCAGAGCGGGGTACAACGAGCACGTGCGGTTCCTCTTCGTTCCTGCCACATCTCGAGCCGCCGCGGCACGCTCTCGGGGCAGCGCCACCGTCCACCGGCTTGCAACTCGGCGATGCGGTATCGGACAAGACATCGGAGCCCTGTGGCCCCGCTGGCATGGCCACCGCCGAGCACCCCGCACGGCCGATCGCCTTCACCGCTCCGCACCAAACCGACAGCTGACAACAGAGGAAGGGAAACAGGCACCAGGGGTGGTAGTCAGCTTCCAGACGAACTCGATGTGGGTGGAGTCCTCGGCGTAGGCGCACCGGAAGGCACGGTCGGTGCGCTTCCACTCAGCCGGCTCGCTGTCCGGCCTCGAGGAGTTGGCAGACTCCGACGCAAGGAGCAGTTGAGGGTCTTCGAGGTCGTTGCCGAAGCGTTTGCGCCGGTGATCGTCTTGTCGTCGTAGACCGAGTATCAGGAGCCGGAGGCGGGCTGACAGACGGAGGCCGGCTGACAGCCGTTCGGCTTGTCCTCGACGTTCTTGCCGTCGCGGGCGAGCACGCCCGGCGGGTGGTGCAGCCGTCCGGCTGGGAGGACCAGGGACCGAACCTGTCGCGGGCGTAATCGTCCACCGAATGCGGAGTCGCGGCCAGCTCGCTGCGGGCGGTCGACGCCAACGGGGGGCCGCCGGAGGGTCCACGCGAGCCGAGCCGGCAGTGAGACGGTGGCCAGAAACAGAGCAACGGCGGGCAGGCCGAAGACAGCGCTACGCATGAACTCTCCAAAGAATGTGGGGGGTTGGAGACACGCATACGAGCGAACCTCAGCCGCCCGGCGACGCGCTACGCGCCTGGACCACCCACGACCACCCCCCGCGCCGCCTTCACCAGCCGGTCACCGCCACCAGTACAAACGGAGCACACCGCCCTAGGGAAAGGAGACGAAGAGAACCGGCTGAACCGGCTCCACACGGTGGCCCCGTCGACGACGTTCCAGGGCCCGTCTTGAGTGTGACCTTCCCTGAACGTCACAGGACAAGGGAAGAGACGCCGCCAGGCAACTGCGGCTGCTGCCGCAGGGGGTGGGCGGCAGGCCAGGGAGCTGAGGGCAAGACCCGCGCCAGCTCGCGGCGTACGCGGTCGGCTTCACCACGAGCCTGGGCCGGCACATCACCGCGCTCCGCGACAAGGCGGTTGAAGATCGGGGTTTCCTGAAACACGCTGGAATCTGCCTTCCGAGGTTGGCGCGGCACGGCAACCGCCGAGCCGCGAACCGATCATGTGACAGACCGAGTATCCAGTGCGGCGAGCCGAGGCAGTGACCAGCCGTCTCCACCACCGCCGCCCCGCATACGGTAACCGGCCACCCACCGGCCCAAGTTCCCGCACTGACCACCCCGAACGGCACCCCCGACACCCACGAAGACGCTGCTGACCTCGTTCTCGCGGCCCGGGCCGCTCCGGCTGCGCCTGCTGACCGGTGGGCCGGGCATCGAGGAGCTGGTGCGGGACCTGGTGGCGTGTGAGAACGGCTGCTGCTCGTTCTTCACCTTCACCACCATTCCCGGGGAGGAGCTGATCGGCCTGGACATCGCGGTGGACCCGGCGCACGAGACGGTCCTGGACGCGCTTGCCGCACGGACCTGAGGCGGCTGTGTGGTCGTTCTCCAGTGCCGCGCAGGCGGCCGCGACCCCGTCCTCGCCGTCATGGCGGTCTCTGTTCGGGCCCGGTGGTCGACCAGCGCCACGCCGCCCTGCCGTATGTGACCGACAGGCGCTGTAATGCCGAGAACCGCAGGCCGCTGCGGCTCGGCCTACGAGCCGTCAGGTCCGCTCCCTCGTCGGGGCAGCGCCCCGGTCTGACGCAAACCGGTACGCCCGGAGCCGTGCCCCCCTGGCGCTCCCTGCCGCGGTGGTCAGCCGCTGACCGCTGCGGCCGCCGTCACCAGGCCCGCCGCCAGTGTCAGTGTGGCAGCGAAAGCGGCCGCGGCCCGGGTGATGACGACCGGGATAGGGGGCGCCGTCACGGCGGGCCAGGTAGCCGGTCGCGGCCGCTGCTGTGAGGGCGAGCACGAGGGTGCACAGGACGGTGAACAGGATGAGGGCCAGGTGGTTGGTCACGGTTGCGGTTCCTCCTTGATGACGGTGGCACCGGGTGTGCGGTGCGCTGGCTGAAAATCTGGTGGGTGACGCGTTCGCCGGGGCTCGGGTGAACGATGATGAACACCGTCGAACACGTGACGGGAAAGTTGGGGCTTTGCCGGGTGAGTGGGGGAAGCGGGACGGCGCTCGCCGAGTTGCAGGGGCTGCTGGAGCAGGGGGTGGCGAAGGCGGGGCTTGATCAGACTCGGCTCGCCCGGCGTGCGGGGCTGGGGCGTACGACGGTGAGCCAGGCACTGCGAGCCGCCGACCTGGTGCCGTCGGCGGTGACGGTGGCGGCGCTGGCGAAGGTTCTGAAGCTGAACGCCGACGTGTTGCTGGACCTGCGGACGCGAGCGGCAGCCGAACTGGAGGACGGCGGGGAGTCGTCCTCGTCCGGCACGGGAGACGGCCTCGGGCGTCCGATCTGCGCATGCGATCCCTACGACCTGGAAGTCCATCCCGCAGCTCCGGCAGGCGGCACGGGAGAGCCGGCGAACCCCCTGCCCGACGAACGGGACGGGTCTCGGCTGCCCGGGTACGTGCGGCGCGCCCACGACGAGGTGCTCGCCCGGACGGTGAGGGCTGCGGTCGAGGGACGCAGTGGCATGGCGGTGCTGGTCGGATCGTCCTCCACCGGCAAAACCAGGGCGTGCTGGGAGGCCATCCAGCCGCTCGCCGAGCACGGGTGGCGGTTGTGGCACCCCTTCGATCCCACTCGGGCCGAGGCGGCTCTCGCCGACCTCCGCCGGGTGGGGCCGCACACAGTGGTGTGGCTGAACGACGCCCAGCACTCTCTGGGCGACCCCCGGCACGGCCCGGACATCGCCGCAGCGGTGCGCTCCCTGCTCACCAGTTCGGAGGCTGCGCCGGTCCTGGTCCTGGGGACCCTCTGGCCCGAGTTCGACCGGCGCTACACCGCCCTTCCGAGGCCGGGAGAAGAAGACCAGTACGCGCAGGTCCGTGCGTTGCTGACGGGACGGACCGTCGCCGTCCCCGAAGCTTTCGATGACGCAGCGCAGGATGCTGCCCGCGAACTCGCGTCAGCCGGTGACCAGATACTCGCCGCTGCTCTGGAACGGGCCGAAGAGGGGCGGGTCACACAGGATCTGGCCGGAGCACCAGAGCTTCTGCGCCGTTACCGCACGGCCAGCGCTCCGGCCCGCGCGGTCCTTCACGCGGCGATGGACGCGCGTCGGCTCGGCGTCGGCCCCCATATGCCGCTGGTGTTCCTCACGGATGCCTGCATCGACTATCTCAGCGACCGTGAACACGACGCACTCCCCGTGGACTGGGCCGAGAAGGCGCTGGCTGAACTGGCGGAACCTGTTCACGGCCACCTCGCTCCCCTGCGTCGTACCCGTCCACGCCCCGCTCGCCGCGTCCCCGGGGCTCCTGTGCAGGCTCCCTCCGCGCAGGCCATCGTCTACCGGCTCGCGGACTATCTCGAGCAGCAGGGACGAGCGGAACGGCGCCACATGCGTCCGCCGGCCTCCTTCTGGCAGGCCGCGCGCCAGCACCTCACCGATTCCCAGGACCTCGCGGCCCTCGGTCACGCCGCGGAGAGACGGCACCGCCTGCAATGGGCCTATCACCTCTACCAGCGGGTGGATGCCGCCGATGCGTCCCGGCGCCTGCCGGAGTACCGCATACGTGCGGGCGACTGGGACGACGTGGAAAAGCGGCTCCGGGACGCCATCGCGAGCGGGAGCCAGAGCGCACTGTTCGAACTAGTGGCCGTTCGCTTGCGCGTCAAAGACCTGCAAGGTGCGGAAGACCTCCTGTTCGAGCTCATTGAGTCCGGCGACCCACATGCACGGGCAGAGGCCGCCGAAATCCGTTGGCGTAAAGGTGACTTGGATGGCGCTGAGTCGTTTCTGACCCGAGCCGCCGACGCCGGCGCGGAGCACGCCGTCGTCAGACTCGCCGTGCTCCGGCGCGAGGCGGGAGACAGCGCAGGCGCAGAACAGATCCTCGTCAAGGCGGCCAACGCAGGCAACGCGAACGCTGCCGAACAGCTTCGCCTACACCGCCGGCACGAGCTCCTTCGCAGGAACCGGGTCCACCAGCAGCCCCGTACAACCCCCTCGGGCCCCGCGCCAGCACCCAAGCTCTCCCCGCCAACAGCCCCCACACCCAGCGACCCCGACCCATTCATCATCCGTGCCGCTGAAGAAGGCGATCCCTTTGCCATGGTCGAACTCGCCCGTTTCCGGCGCGCCACCGGAAAGAGCACAGCCGCCGACGAACTCCTCGGCAATGAAGCCGCCAAGGGCGCGCCTACCGCCTTCTTCGAGATCGCCCGTGTCCGCCGTGCACAGGGCGATCTGAAGGGAGCACAACAAGCACTCCTCCGGGCCGACGAGGCAGGTCACCCTCAGGCTCTCGTCGAGTTGTTCCTGCTCCTTGAGCATTCGGGCGACCACACAGGTGCCGAGACCGTCGTGAAGCGAGCCCTTGACGCCGGAAAGCCATGGGGCGGAACCGGTAAGGATGTCTTCAGCATGTGGCCGTACGGACTGGACCCCGACGGCCGGCCCACCCCGCCCTGGTGACCGCAAGAGTGCCCCAACCCGGCCCACCGACATAGCCGTTGATGCCGACCACGGACCCCTGTGACAAGCACGCCAGCCTGTGGTGCAAGCGGCGCCGAAACCCGTCACATCCAGGGGCAAAGCAACCGCTCCCGCACCTCGGACTCGACCACCACTACCGACGGCTCCCCAACGTTGAGCAACCAGCGCTCTTGCTGAGCAGGTCGCTGGGCCTCCCCCGAGGTGCGCGACGCGGGGCTATGGCATCCACCCTGGGGCCCTGGTCCACTCCGACGACGGACCGCCCCAACAACTGTCCAGCGTCTCGGTCTCTGACGCAACCGACTCGTGACCGCCTCGAACTCGAGCGGGTCAGCTCTGGGCGGTGGGCCGAACGACGATCTCGTTCACGTCGACGGTTGCAGGCTGCTCGATGGCGAACGCGATGGCTTGGGCGATCGCCTCAGGCGGGATCGCGATCCGGTCCCGCATCTCCGTGATCTGTGCTCGTACCTGCGGATTCGTTGATGCCTCGGCGAAGTCGGTCCCCACCGCGCCGGGCGAGACGCAGGTCACCCGCAGAGAATCACCGGCCTCCTGGCGCAGGCCTTCGCAGATGGCGCGGGCCGCGAACTTCGTGCCGGCGTAGACCGCCATGGTCGGCACGATGCGAAATGCGGCCGTAGAGGCGATGGTGACGAAGTGGCCTGCGCCCTGGGCTCGGAAGACCGGCAACGCTGCGCCGATTCCGTGCAGCACACCCTTCACGTTGACGTCGACCATCTCGTCCCACTCGTCGACCCTCAGGTCGTCCAGAGGCGAGATGGTGCCGGCCCCCGCGTTGCTGACCAGCACGTCGAGCCGGCCGAATCGCTCGCCGGCCAGGGCGACCAGGGCGTGCAGGTCGTCCCGTCGCGTCACGTCCGTGCGGGTCTGCACGGCCGTACCACCCGACTTCTCGATCCGCGCCACCAGCTCCGCGAGGCGCTCGGACCGGCGCGCACCCAGGACGAGCCGCGCGCCTCGCTCGGCCAGCAGGAGCGCGGTCGCCTCGCCGATGCCGCTGCTGGCTCCCGTGATCGCCACGACCTTGCCGTCGATTCCCGACACCATGTCCGCCTCTTCCTTCCGTATTACTCGGTGGCCGGTGACCTACAGATCACCGGTGAGAGCTGCACCTCCCACTCGGGCCCAGTCTGCGAGGCCGTTAGCCTGGTATCCAGAATGTGTTTATTCTGGAACCAGAGATGCCATCCACCATGCATACACAGCCGAATCAGCGCCGTGAGCTGGGCGCCTTCCTCCGCAGCCGCAGAGAGCGGATCACCCCTGACCAGGTCGGACTGCCCCACACGGGCCGACGACGGACCCCGGGCCTGCGCCGGGAAGAACTCGCGCTGCTCGCCGGGATCAGCGCCACCTGGTACACGTACCTCGAGCAGGGCCGGGACATCCGCGCCTCGGACCACGTACTCAACGCCCTCGCCTCGGCGCTGCAACTCGACCGGTACGAGCGCGGTCATCTCCTTCAGCTCGCCGGGCACGCGGTTGCGGCCGAAACCGAGGAACCCGAGCCGCTCGCCGCCGAGGCGGCAGCCGTCCCGCTCCTGCTCCAGCCGCATCCGGCATACATCATCGGCGGCAACTACGACGTACTCAGCTACAACCCGGCGGCCGACGAGCTCTTCCCACACCTCACCGCGGCGGTGGACCGGCCGGCGAACTTCGCCCGCTGGGTGTTCCTCGAACCCGCAGCCCGTACCGTTCTGGTCGACTGGGAGCTCGAGGCACGCGCTCTGCTCGCCCGACTGAGGACACTGGCCGGACGCCACCCCGGCGACCCTCGATACAGCCGACTGATCGACGAGCTGAACGCGGGCAGCCCCGAAGTGCGCGCCTGGTGGCCGCAATACGACGTACAGGCCCGGCACAGCGGACGAAAGCGGCTACGACGCCCGGGACACGGGGTGGTCAACTACGCCTACACCGCCTTTCACCTGGCCGAACAGCCCGAACAAACACTGGTGATCTACTCCAGCGGAGCACCGGCTGACTGAGCGTCATGTACCCCCGGCTTGGGCGGGAGGGCGGTATGCGGGCTCTGGCCGCCCGTGGTCCGAGCCACCGGTTCGTCAAAGCGCCGATCGCGCTGGTCTGGGACCGCCTCAACACCGTCGAGGGGGGCGCAGGCCAAACGCAGCCTGGCCAACCTCGCCGTGCTCACCTCGCCGTGCTCGCTCTCGACCGACTCGAAGCCCTCGTACGCAACTGGCTCAAGCGCCTCCAGTATCGGCCCGGCACTCTCGACGGCTTCATGACCGGCACCGGCCTGACCCTCGACGCCCCAGCGTCACCTCGGCGAGCCGAAGCCAATAAGGAGCATGATCGGCTCGCCCGCAGGCACCTGTTACGTTTACCGGCGTTGTAGACGCGAAGAGAGAACGGATGTTGGTGTGCGCAAGGCGCGATGGATAGCGGCCGCGACGCTCGCCGTGGCTGCGATGGCCGCCGGGTGCGGTGGCAAGAGCGCGGGTGGGAAGACGGCACACGGCACGGCAAGTGCCACCGCTGGCGTGGCGAAGAAGCCTGCCGGGTCGGCGCCGTCTCATGGCACGCTCCTTGAGCGGGCGGCCGGCACCTGGAAATACATCGCTACCCCCGACGACTCAACGCTGGACACGCTCGTCATCAAGGACGGCAAGGCCACGGCCAAGGGCGCGAAGCTCTCGTGCACGGGCACCTTCGTGCCGACGAAGAAGGACGGCCGGGAATCCGCGACCATCACCTACACGTGCCAGGGCGGCAAGGACGGCGGGCGCGGTCTCGGTCACCTGAAGGTGGACCCGGACGGCTCCTCGCTCGTGATCGACTTTGACGGACCTCCCGGCGGCTGGGGCGGCCCGGTCGACAGCTACCGTCGATCCTGAACGCCTGCTTCTGGGCTGGGCATGACGTGACTCGCTGTTGTGGATGGCCCGGCGGAGCCGTGGTGGTGCGTCAAGGGGTGCGGTTCAAGGGCCCCGTGACCTCTTGGCGGGACCGCTGACCGGCGGGCCCTGCGTGGGGATCCGGCCGGTCGACACCGACGCCGACGAGTGCGACGACGACCGGCTCACCCCGACGACCGTACCGAGCTCGCCACGCTGCGCAAGCAGAACGCCCAGCTCAAGCGGGCGATCGAGGTCCTGCGGACGGCCTCGCCTATTGTGCGGCCTCTCATAAACCGCCCGTGGAGCGAGCATCGGGTTCGGACGGACAACGAGGTTGAACACGTCCGACAGGCCGTGCGGCGCATACACGCGCCACCGGCCGTCCGCCTCCACACGTATTCCGAGGCAGCAGGTCGTCGCGGCGAAACTGTCGATCGCCGCCTCAGTGGAGTCATACGGCGGACACGGGACACCGAACTTGTCCTGGTACCAGAGGTGGACCCCCGCTTCGTTGCGGATCTCCACCTCCACGGGCAGGCCGGCGAGGACTTTCCGACCGGCCCTGATCACCGTGTCTTCGGCCTCCCACGACAGGTCGCCGCTGTCGAAGTAGAAGAGGTCGTAGTCCTTGATGCCGTTCGTCGGGAGCCTGCCCGTGACGACGTTCCACACGGTCTGGAACAAGCAGCCGGCCGTCACATACCACCCGGGCAGCTCCAGCGTCGCCGCCCGCGACAGGACCTCCGTCAACATGTCGTTACGGGACAGCATCACGCGAAGGGACTCGAGTTGCTGGTCGAGAGGGAGTCGGCTGATCATCAACCCTGCCTACCACAGCTCGCCCGCGGACGGGCCAGCTCTGCCGCAAGGACCTCTCGGTGGAGAGCGGGCGTCGCCCGCCCTCCAGGCTTGACCTTCGGGCCGGATCTCAGCTCTTGGTCAGTGTGCGACGGAGAAGGGGCAGTAGGCGGTCCCAGTGAAGCTGCAGTGCGGCGGGGTGGAAGGCATCGGTGTCGGACATGGTGAAGCCGTGGACGGTGCCGGGGTAGATCTCGGAGGTGTAGCCGACACCCGCCGCGTCCAGGGCCCGGTTGAGCTCACCGAGGGCCTGGGGCGTCAAGTCGCTCTCGGCGTGGCCGAAGTGGACCTCGGCGGTGAGCTTCGAGAGGCTGTCGGGTCCGTCGACTCCCACCGGACCGTGGAATGCGGCGAGGGCGGCTACCTGGCCAGGGTGGGCCGCGGCGGTGCGCGTCGCCAGGAGGCCGCCGATGCAGTAACCGGTCACCGCGACCGGTCCGCCGCTGACCTGCGGCTGAGCGGTGAGGAACTTGAGATAGGCATCGGCGTCGCTCAGGACACGTTCTGTGGTGTGCGCCTCGATCATCGGCATCAGCTGGGCGAAGACCGCAGGCCGGACGTCATCTCCAATGTGCTCGGGAAGCTCGATCACCGGTGCCGGGCCGTGCCGGTAGAAGAGGTTGGGGACGAGCACGTAGTACCCGTGCCCGGCCAGTTCGCGGGCCATCTGCCGCAGCACGGGCCGGATCCCGAAGCCGTCCGCGTACATCAGCACCCCCGGCTGCCGCCCGCCACCTTCGGGGAAGGCGGCGAACGCGTCGGCCTGGCCGTCCGCGGTGGGAATCTGCAGCATCTTGGTGGGCATGAATGCTCCTGTCGTGGTTGAAGTGTCGAGCCTGTGATCAACACGACGGAGGCGGAGCCCGCGCAGCAGCGCAAAATCCTCGATCCAACAGCGGGCCAACACCGGCCCGTACGGCGCTCAGAAGAGCACCGGGTCACCAATCCGTGTGTGGCGCAATGCCATCCCGGTAGTCATGACTGCACAACGTAGCCCACGGAACGAAGCGGATGCCAGCCTCCCGGCCACAGGCTGTTCGTGAGAATGATCTCGGTCAACACCGCAGAAGCCAGGGGCCGGTTGACGCGCTGCCCGTATCCGGGATGCCGGCCTGGGTCGCGGCGGTGCGGGATCGCCTGGCCAACTGCGACGACCAGCCGATGTCCGGCGTCGATGACGACCGGGTGGTTGGTGATGCGGTCGGCCGAAGACTTCGAGATTCCGAACAGCGGCGCCAGCTGGCGCAGCGTCACGTTGGTGCGCCAGGAGGTCGCGAACGGCAGAACGCGGTCCTCCTGGGGAAGGCTCCAGGGCCAGCCTCGGCGGGTCGTATCCGCTCCCTCGCGGCGCGAGGCGGTCACCAGCGCCATGTCCCTGCCCGTAGATCGAGCAGTTTGAGCACCTCTTGAACACTTCGTTCGACGTTGACGGCCTCGGCTGCTTCCTCCAACTGACGGTCGCCGGAGCTACCTTGGACGCGCGGTCCTGGCTGAACTCCAGGCTTTCACTCCGGTACGTTCACGCCTGCTCAGGACACGAGGGGCTGCTCTTCCGACTCGGTGAGCTTCACGGTGCACAGACCGCCGCGCGCGGTCTTCACATCCACCACCTCGAGCTGCGTGCCCGGCAGGAGGATGAACTCCTCCTCGCCTGTGAACGCGGAGAAGTTGCGGATGCCCACGGCCCGTGCGGGCTGCACCTCGAAGAGCGTCCGCTTGCCGCGACTGCCGAGGAACGCCCGTGCCACGCCGACCTCGGACGTGCATGAGGACACGCCCCACCAGGTTACGGTCCGCCCCACCGGGTACTGCGCCCGCAGGTCCAGCGGCACTCCGCGCCACAGCGGCTCCTTGCGGACGGGAAGCCCCGACACCGCTGAGAACAGCAGCCGCAGATAGGGGAGGTACGGAACGACCTTCGACCGGTCCGGGTTGCGCAGGATGGCGTTGATCTCCCGGTAGAACGCGGACTCGCAGGTGTAGAGGTAGAGGGCGGCGACGGCGTCGGCGGACAGGCGCCCGGTGCCTTCGTCCGCCCGCAGCTTGCCGAACTCGTGCGACCGCTGGACGTGCCGGTCGAGACCGCGCAGCAGCTTGGTGACGGGGCTGACGGCGTCTCGGAAGTCCATGAGCGGGGTGTCGGACACGCCGGTGATCGCGTCAAGGACGAGGCCTTCGTCCTTGACGCTGGAAAGCCGCTCCAGGTACAGCTGGTGCAGCTCCATGGTGGACGTGATGAACGCGCCCATGCGCTCGGCGACGTCGCTGTCCGTCCCGCCGGCCCCCGCCGCGAGCCTGTCCCACCCTCGGCTCGGCAGCCAGTCGACCGCTTCGGCACCCACCGACGCGAGGGCGTCATTCACCATGTCGAAGTGGTCGCCGTCGCAGAAGATGTCGCCCTGCGCGGCGGGGTTGCAGTGGTCGATGTGCCGGACGTCGACCTCGGGGTACTTCTTCTGGAGCCGGAGGACGACCTGCTTCAGACTGCGGGCGTGTGCCCCCCACCACGCGAAGACGACGCCGCGGTCCTCCTCGTCGGCGTTCTGCTTGGCCTTGAGTATCTCCTCGACGATCCGCTCGGCGACCGGACGCCAGAACCCGGTGTGCGGGTCGGCCCCCCTCGGCCCGTCGCTACTGGCGGTGAGGGCTGCGTTCAGCAGCAGCACGCCCTGCGTGAGCATCGCCTGGAACCATTCCGGCGGCTGGACGGTGTCCTGCTTCTTCAGCAGCGCGCGGATGTCGGCGATCGGCGTCTTCTTGGGGATGCCGTACTTCCACATCGCCGCCGCCTTGATGATGCAGCGGATGCTGACGACCCTGCCGAACTGGCTGTCCTTCCAGTCGTGGAAGGTGTTGTCGAACATGGCGATGCCGGTGGCGCTCTCCGGCCGCGGGTACGGGTTCTGCCCGAAGATGACGACCTTCCACTTGTGGGGCGGGTTGGGCTTGAGCGCCTGGAAGGTCAGTTCGCGGACGGGAACCACATCCGGACCCCGGTCCGGGCCGATGAAGGAGGCGGCGTTCGGCTGCGCCTCGATGACCGGCCTCAGCAGCGGGAGCCACGGTTCACCGCCGTCCTTGAACAGTTCGGCGAGGGCGAGCGGGTCGTTCGGGTCGGGCTGGACAGAGGCGTTGGCATTGATCATGGCCGGGAGGCTAGCAGCGGGGTACGACAACGCGATCTCCCAACTGCGTTGTCAGTGGGTCCCTGTAGCGTCTTGATCGCTGGAAGGCCCCTATCCGACGGGAGTGTGGAAGATGACAGTGAACCGCGTGCAGCCGCCGCTCAAGGTGGTCTTGACCGACATCAACGCCGGGGTGGTGCAGGCGTGGCGAGCGGCGTTCGCCGACACTCCCGGGATCGAGATCCGCAAGGGGTCGATCCTCGATGAGACAGTCGACGCCTGGGTCAGCCCGACCAACTCGCGGGGCCTGATGAACGGCGGGGTCGACGCCGTCATCAAGCGGCATCTGGGCGCGGGGATCCA
This sequence comes from Streptomyces sp. NPDC001135, assembly GCF_053598395.1. NCBI lineage: Bacteria > Bacillati > Actinomycetota > Actinomycetes > Kitasatosporales > Streptomycetaceae > Streptomyces > Streptomyces sp. NPDC001135. The sequence goes on from NZ_JBSFKD010000032.1 coordinate 97,935, forward strand.
ACTGCGCGTACAGCGGGCGATCCGCGACCAGTTCGACGGAAGGCTCCCGGTGGGGAGTGCGGTGTGCGTTCCGTCCGGGGCGACCAACCCGAAGTTCCTGATCTCGACGCCGACGATGGAACAGTCCTCGCAGAACGTGAGCGAGACGCTCAACGTGGCCCTGGCGTGCGCCGCCGCGTTCCAGGCGATCCACCGCCAGAACAACGGAGCACCCGGCAGCATCACGTCGGTGGCACTGGTCGGCATGGGCGCCCAGACCGGCCGGGTACCGGCACGCGTGTGCGCCAACCTGATGTGGACGGGCTACACGCTGTTCAACGACTACTGCTTCGACGACTACGACGACCTGCGCAACACGATCACCGCCCAACTCGACGACATCGAAAGCGCCCCCGCCGAAACCCGGGTACGCATAGCGCCGCCCAACCGGGCGTCATCCCATCGATGAACGTGACCGGTGTAGCCGTCCGCTACCACCAGAAGGGTGCGTGCGGTCGTCGGTCTGCCGCACCGGCTACTTGCCTTTGGTGACGGTGAGGCGGGAGCTATGGGGTCATCGGATGCCCGAGTCGTTTCGCTGCTGCCTAACGGGTGTTGTACAAGGCTGCGATCGGGCAGGTCAGATCCCGTGAACGGGGTCGTCTGCTCATGACGCGAGGGCGAGGTTGTGCATGTGGGCGACGGCCTGGACAGCGTGACCAAGGCCGTCGCCGCGCTGCCGGCAGTCGCGGAGGATCTTGCAGTTCTTCATCTGGCCGATGGAATGCTCCACGCGGGCACGGAACCTGCGGTGCTCGGCGTTGTTGTCCTCCTCGCCCTTCAGTAACTCCCGCCCGGACCATTTGCGATGCGGCGCCGCCATCTCGCAGTTGGGACAGGCGCCGTCACGCAGCACTCTTATGCACCCCGACACCACCACCGTCTGGGCCGGCTCCGACTACGCCGGACAGCTTGTGACCTGGATGAAAGCCCACCTTGACCGCATCCTCAAGGGGGTCAGCCGCCCGAAGGGCGCCAGCGGGTTTTGTCGTACATGACCAGGAGCGTCACCCGACGGACCTCTCGAGGTCGCGGACAGCCCACATCCCGCGAGGCCCACGGAGTGACCGGTCTCGGTCTCACGTTCACGGTCGGCAACGCGGCCCCGACCGGGGCCCGCAACCAACTCTCCCACCGAACCTGTGCGGACGGCTCTACTCGGCTGGCTCCAGGCCGTTAGGGAGCAATCGCCCGCCGAGCAGCACAGCGCAAGCCCCGGCGGTCAGCAACCCCCCGACGAGAAAGGCGCCCCGCACCCCGGCAAGCGGCAGCACCAGTCCTCCGAGCGCGGCGCCCGCCGCGATGCCGGCGTTGTAGGAACCGGAGTTCGCCGCGAGTGCGATATCCGTACGGCCCGGTGCACAGTGCAGCATCGCGTTCTGGGTGGTCATGAACACCGGCCCGAGGGCACCGCCCATCAGCACCAGGAACACCACCGCCGCCACCGGATGCGTGCCGACCGCGTACAGGCCGAGCATGCCCACCGCCTGCGTGACCACGGAAGTGCTCAGCGCGGCGTGCGGGCAGCGGTCCAGCAACGCCCCGGTGACGCTCACCCCGGCCAGACACGCCACACCGAAGGCTACGAACAGACCGCTGATCATGCCTGCGGAGAACCCGCTCACGTCGCCCAGAAACTTCACGCTGTAGGTAAATCCCGCGAACGCCCCAGTAGCCGACAGTGTCCCGGCCGCCAGCACGATCCCGAACCGGCGGGCGTCGGGACTCGTTCCGTAGGCGGCATGCTCTTCTTCCGGCCGCGAGGTGGGCAGCAGAACGGCGATCGTCACCAGAGAGACCAGCCCCAGACCGGCCAGCATGGCGACCGGCACCTGCCAGCCGTTCCGCCTGCCCAGCCAGGTCCCGGCGGGAACACCGAGCACGAGAGCGAGCGAACCCGCGACGGACAGCGCCCCGACCACGCGCCCGCGGACCTCGGGCGAGAACAGGCCCACCGCCACCGGCCCCATCACGGCCCAGAACAGGGCCTGGGCAAGCGCGGTCATCAGCCGGGCCGCGAGGAGCAACCAGTACGAGGTCGCCAGCGCCGCAACCAGACTGGACACGACCAGCCCGGTCAGTAGTCCCGTGAGCACATGACGTCGGGGGACGGCCCGCATGACGTGGGCGAGCGGCAGAGACGAAACGGCCACCGTCACGCCATAGCCGGTGACCAGGAGGCCAACCGCTGGCAGAGATACCCGCAGGCTCTCGGAGATGAGCCCCAAGAGACCGATCGGCAGGTTCTCCGCGGTGTTGAAGGTGAAGGCCGCCAGCATCAGGGCTCCGAGCACCGCCGACCTGTGCCATGAAACCGGTCGTGTCGCGAACCTACGGACTCCTGCAGTCCTCGCTCGTCGCACCGGCTCCGTGGCATCGTCCATAGAGGTACCTCACCGGGCTCACCGGCCCCGCCGCAACCGAATTCACCGCCGTGCCAGGAGACGCCCGAAGGATCAGGCATGGCCTTCAGGGTCGTCCATTCAATCGGGTTCGAAAACACCTCCGTAAATCGTTGAGCCGACACGCTGCTGGCAGGAACAGGGGTTCAGACCTTGACGGCGGTGAGCTTCTCCGGATTGCGGACGCAGTAGACGGCCGTTACGGCACTGCCGCACACCTCGATCGAGGTCACCTGATCGAGTACACCGTTGATGAGGACCGCGACGGACGGCATCCCGTTGTAGGTGCCGAGGCGGATGTCGAGTTCGCCCATGCGAGCGCCCTTGGCCAGGAGGCCGAGGACCAGCCTGGCCACCTTGTCGGGCCCGACCACGGGGCGCAGCGCCGTCGTCACGACGCCGCCGCCGTCGCCCAGGAACACCACGTCGGGTGCGAGCACATCCATCAGACCCTGGATGTCGCCGGTGGCGGCCGCCGCCAGGAACCGTTCGGCGATCGGTCGTGCCTGTGCGGGGGTGGCCACCGCGGTGTGCCGTTTCGCACGCACACTGTTGCGGGCGCGTTGGTTCAGCTGCCTTACCGCGGCCTCGGACTTTCCCACCGCGGCGGCGATCTCCGGGTAGTCGAAGGCGAACACTTCCCGCAATACGAAAACCGCACGCTGGGTCGGGGTGAGGGCGTCCAGCACCAGCAGCATCGCGGTGGTGACGGCTTCGCCGGTGAGCACATGGCCGATGCTGTCGGGTGCGTCGCCGACAGCGTCGGTCACCAACGGCTCGGGCAGCCATGGCCCCACGTACTGCTCCCTGCGCCGGACAGCCGACCGCAGGACGCCGAGCGCCTGCCGGGTGACGATCTTCGCGAGGTAGGCCCGCGGGTTCTCCACCGAGGTGTGGCTCACCGACCGCCACCGCAGGTACGTCTCCTGCAGCACGTCTTCCGCGTCGGCCACCGATCCGAGGATCTCGTAGGCGATCGAGAACAGCAGGGCCCGGTGCGCGGTGAACTCGTCCTCGAAGTCCGGCTGTTCGCTCACCTCGGTGCCGGCAACCAGGCGTAGGTGGCGGTGCGGGCACCGAACTGCGCGAAACGGCAGATGCGTTCCTTGCCGTAAGCGGCGGTGCGCCCGGCGAAGTAGAGCCGCCGCACGCTGTCGTCCCTGCGGGAGGCCTGGAGCAGCCCGTCGCGCCGTCCCAGGCTCACTCCCTGTCCGGTGTACCCCATGGAGTACGGCTTGGGCTTACGGCCTTCGATCATGCACGCCAGCGTATCGGCTGCGTGCGCGCCTTGAGGCATGGCCGTCGCACAGGCCGCTCGTGCGCCGGGGACCGCCGCGCAGTCACCGACGACGAAGATCCGCGGGTCGGTCACGCTGCGCAGATACTCGTCGACCACGGCACGCCCGTCGGCATCCACCTCCAACCCGCTGCGGGCGGCCAGGTCGGGCACGCTCCCGATGATCGCCCAGAGTGTGAGGTCGGAGGTGAACTGCGGGCCCGAGTGGAGACGCACCGCGTCGCCCCCTCCCTCCCCGGCGCCTGGGGCGATCTGCGCGACGGAGCCCTCCACGATCTCCACGTTCAAGCGCTCCAGGCCGGTGCGCACACGCTTCTGCGCCCCGGCCGACAGGCTCGCGGCGATCGTTTGCCCCACGAGCCGCACGCGCAGGTCGGGGCGGCCGTAGGCGACCTCGGCTGCCGTCTCGATGCCCGTGAGCCCGCCGCCGATGACGGTGACCGCCGCCCCGCCGGGCAGCCCGGCCAGCGCGGTTCGTGCCCGCTCCGCGCCCTCCCAGATCCCCACGGGAACGGTGCCCGGCAGCGGTGCGACGGTGCTGCCCACCGCAAGGAACAGGTAGTCGAAGTCGAGACGCGACCCGTCACCGAGGGCGACCTCTCCGTCGCTGATCTTGTCGACGGTGTCCAACCGTGTGGCGACCCCTTCGCGCAGCATCGACGTCAGTGGGGTCGCCGCTGCGCCGGTCCCGGCGATCTGCTCGTGCAGCCGCACCCGCTCGACGAAGTCCGGACGGGGATTGATCACCGTGATCTCTGCTGCCTTCACCTTCTTGGCCAGCCGATTCGCCGCGATCGTCCCGGCGTAGCCGGCGCCCACCACCACGACCTTCATGTGTGCCTCCTGTTGTGGAATCAGCTCACACACGAGATGCAGCCCCCGTCTGGCCTGTGACGGACGAGCCGAGTGATCTGCATCACTGCCTCACTGAAACGGAACGGGTGGAGGTGTGGTGATCTCGGTGAGGCGGAGGTCTCTACCCTCTGCTTCGGGGAGAAGCCTGCCCGCGATGGCCGAGCCGGTACGCGCCCGCACGGGCGGCGGCGAGCCCGGACGGTCCGTCGCAGCGGCTCGCGGCCGATGACCAGTTCGGGCCGCTGGCCATCCGCCCTGTCACGGCTACTTCCACAGTGGCCACAGCCTCGCCGACGACACTCTCTGGGTGTGGTGCGCACCCACAAGGGCGCCCACCACAAGTTCTTCGACCTACTCCCCGACCCACCAGCAGACGGCTTGAGCGCCGCCCGCGAAAGCTGGTTCGCCTGATCCACACTCGGAACCAGCCACCACCCCTACGCAGAACCGGCCACCACTCACCCGGCGAACTTTGCCGGTCAGCGCACTAGCTGGCGGGGAAGCCGGCCTCACTGCTGGGACTTGAGGTCCTCCAGGCCGGTCGCGACCAGCAGCGGAGTGAACTCCACCACAGAATGCGCAGCCACGCCCTGGACGACATAGGGATCGGTGGCGAGGATGCGGTCGAGTTCTTCGGCTGGCATCGCAGGGGCGAGGTAGACACCGCCGGTCAAGGGCACCTGACGCCCGGCCACGAGAAGCTGCCGTCGTGAGATGAGATCACTCAGCCAGTCGCCGTGCGCCGGTCTCCACCGGTCCACATCGGTCAACGGCGCCGTATAGGTCACTGTGACAACGAACATGCCCTGGACCGTAGCGCAACACCAAGGAGCCTGTGGTCCCATCCCGTGATCCGGGTCCGCTATGGGTCAACGAACCGTTGATCGGAGTCGCCAGGTGAGCGGGATCGACACCTCCTTCGACAGTCCCGCAGACTTCGTTGGTCCGCAGGAGCAGGCGCAGAGCACGTAACAACGCACCCTGGATGAGGAGCGGTTGGGATCCCGCCAGGTCATAGTTCGCGAAGTGAAGCGACTGGGGAAGGGTGGTGAGTGGAAAGCAGAAGGACTCACCGATCACATGCTCGGCGAGTCCTTCGAGGTGAGGCATGTCAGTGTGGGAAGACGAAGCCCTCCCGCTGGTCGAGCTGGAATGGAGAACCGGGACTCTCGGGTGTCCATCCGTTGCGGCGGGCGGTGCGAATGCTGGCAGCGAGGTCGGCGGGCGCGGACAGGGTTGGCCTGCGCCCCGAACCAATTGCTTGTGTGCGGCTGGTTGGTGGTGATCACCAGTGTGGTGCCAGGAGTCTCAGCGTGCTCGACTGCATAGGTGAGGGACGACCAGACCAGTCCCTGGCCGTAGGTCGGCCTTCCCCGGAGCCTCCATCGGTAGGTGGTGCCGTCGACGGTGATGCGGCGCGACCCCTTCTTCACCAGTGCCATGCCCACGTCCTTCCTCAGGACGACGATAGTGAACGTCTCCTGGTCATGTCGCCCTCGTTTCCTCTGCTGTGCTGAGCCTCAGCCTCTGCGAGGGCGGCCTCCGGGGCGGCCAGCAGAGCGGCGACGGTGACTGGTTTGTCGGCAGTCGTGCAGTTGCGCGTTACGGTCGACGTCAGCGCGGTGGGTTCGGGCAACGGCGACCCCGGTCGGCTCCGATTCGACGTTGTTGTTCGCGTCGTCGGCGGCGGGCTGCTTCTGTTGTGCGCGTTCGGTCACTCGGAGGTCGAAGTGGGCCTGGTGCGAGCGCAGGCGGTAGGAGGGGCAAGGGGCCATCCTTGCCGACCACGGCGACCCGGTGCAGGAGCCCTCGTGATCGTCGGTAGATCTGGGTACGAGCGGTCTCGCCGCAGGAACAAGCCCCGTCAGGTCCTTTCGGGCTTGCGGGCCAGCAGGCAGGCGTGCGGTCTGTTCACCCGTCCGCCGGGCTCCTGCTCCAGCCTCGCGGTGACGACGAGTCCGGCCTGCTCCAGCAGGCCGACCATGCGGTCCAGTGGCAGGAGGTACGACTCATAGGACACCGGACGGCCATAGCCGTGGGTCGGCTGCAGCCGTTCGTCGCCGACATAGTCTCCCCAGAGCAGGAAGCCGCCGGGCGCGAGCGTGCGGTGGAACTCGGCGAACACCGCCGGCAGCCACTGCGGGGGCGTGTGGTGGGTGGAGTACCAGGCCAGGATGCCGCCGAGCTCGTCGTCCCTCATCTCCAGCGCGGTCATCGAGCCCTCCGTGAACCGCAGGTTCGGATAGGCGTGTCGGGCCAGCTCGATCATCTTCGGTGACAGATCGACGCCGAAGGCGGACACCCCCAGCCCGGCCAGGTGCGCCGTCACCCGGCCGGGTCCACACCCCAGGTCCGCGACCGGTCCCTGACCAGCCGTCCGCACGAGCTCGGCAAACCCCGCCAGCATCGCGCGTGACAGCGGATCCATCTCGGCTGGAGGCGGGACGCGTTCGACGTAATCGGCGGCGACCGTGTCGTACGACTCGCGGACGGCGGTCAGATAGGAGGGCTCAGTCATGCTCGCGACCCTAGACCAGAGAACCGACAGGTCGGTCACGACCTTGAGTTGACCTGCGCGATACCACCGCCGTCGATACCACCGCCGCAGATACCCGGCAGAACCCAACCTCGGTGAAGGTTTTCGGTCCCGGCACAGCTCGCCCTGACCACCGAAGCCGACTGGCGTCTTTGAGCACCCTCCTGCCGTCGTCGGGTGTCGACGGGGGTTGGGACGGGAGGCTTTGCCCCCAGGCCGTCCTGATGCTGCGCTGTTTCCGAGGAGGCACACTCCTCCGGTGCGACCGCGTCGCGGAGCACGCGAAACCGGCCATGACTGGTGGCTCAGCCCGAAGCACAAGGCGTTCGGTGGCAACGCGCAGTTCCCGTCCTCGCCGGATGGCACCCCGCTGTGGGGCTCAGAGGTCGGACCCGGGGTGCGTCCCGGACATCACCGCGGCCCGGCTCCATGCCCTGCCCGCCTTGTGCAAGGCGGCCGTCAGGGACCTTCCCGCCCTCGCGGACAAGGGCTACATGGGCACCGGCATACATGTCCCCGTCCGCCGCCCCCTCGGCCACTCCGAGCAGGCCCTCCATGTCGACACCCACACATGATCTCCGAGAGCACCTCATTGGCTGACCTGTTCTGGCCAGGGCTCGGCGGGTGAGCCGGCTAGCGCACCACGCGGTGGCGGAGGTAGACGACTCTCGAGCTGAAGGTGCGGGTCTCGACGAGTTCGAGATCCACCCGGCGCTCATGCTGGGGGAAGAACGGAATGCCACCGCCAACCAGCACCGGGTAGACCATGGCCCGGTACTCGTCGATCAGACCCAATGCGGCCGCCCCGGCGGCGAGGGTCGCGCCGCCGATCGCGATGTCCCCCTCCCCCGGCGCGGCTCGCAACCGCTCGATCTCCTCCGCCAGACCGCCGGAAGCCAAGCGGGCATTGCCCTGCACCGCCGACAGCGTGGTGGAGAACACCACCTTCGGGAGCGGCTTCCAGAGCGCGGCCCACTCGAGCATTGAGTCGTCGAGCGATGGATCCTGATCGGCGGTCTCCCAGTACAGCATCGTGTCGTACAGCCGTCGTCCCAACAGGTGGACCCCGACCTCTCGGATCTCGTCGATCCAGAAGCGAAAGACGTCGTCGTCCGGCGCCGTCCAGTCGAAGTCGCCGTCCGGCCCGACGATGTAGCCGTCAAGTGAGACATTCATCGAATAGGTGACGCTGCGCATCAGAATTCCTCCTCGGTGACGGGTTCGTCAGTACGACCGCCGGACGCCGCAGGACTCATCGCGGCTCACGGGTGCCCTGATCCGAGTCACCTCACGAAAGCGTTTCGTTGAGAAGACCTCAGTGAACCTCTTTCACCCTGGTCAGGACGGCAGAAGTTGCGCTGCCCGGCAGCCGGACCAGCGTGGAGCGGCTCGCCGGCGGCCGACTGACCACGTCACGGCCGGTCTGCGCCGCGACGCGGACACCCCCCTCGCGCTCCTCAGCCTCGAATGAACGCGAACCGGACGTCACGCGGCTACATCGAAGCCCTGTCTCCCGAACGAGCGATGACAGGGACCACGGCTGCGGTGTCAGTCCGCTGAAGTATCCTTCCCGCCATCGCACACCGACTGGGAGGACCAAGAGAATTGACTGACCTGTCTGCTTTCCCGCTACCCTTTCATGCTTCCCGTTCCATATCGTTCGCGACACCCCGAACGCTGCGGGAACTTCAGATGATGCAGTACAGCTCACTCATTCGGTCGAAGCCGGGGTGGTTCGACAAGATGAACGATGCCGACATCGTCGCCAGGTGGGCGCAAGAAGCGGTCGCCCAGGGCCTCACCGAAGCACAGGTTCGTTATGTGCTTGCCGAACTCCTGCATTACGCCGCGCTGCGAGACGGACGAACCGGTGTCGAGGTGTCCGCCGTCGACGGGGTGTGGCAGTCGGACACACTGGTCGACGACGAGCTCAGATCCCGGCTTCGCGAGGCGGTTCGGGTTCTGGAGCAGGTTCCCGAAGCACAACAGGACTGGCATCCCGGATCCGACGGTCAGGTACTGGATCTGGTTCATCCCTCACTGTTCTGCCTGGTGCGAGAGGTGAGCGGTGCGCCCGAGAGGGCTTGGCAGAACCCGACGGACCGCTACTCGAGGTACGAATTCTCGGAGAAATTCCAGTGGCTGCCCACGGACGTCGACGTGAGTGACGACGGTGATGTCACCTTCCGCTCGTACGTCAACAACGTCCACCCCGAGACTCATCGCGAACTGGCCTCCGTCCTGCCAGACCTGTTCGCACGCTTGCGTCCGCTGCTGGAGAACGTGCTCACCGATCTGCGTCATCCGCGGCCCCTGCGGATCGAGGCCGATCCTTACGGATGGTACGACTCGGAGCCAGAATATCCGGACAAATCCCACTACAGCGATGAGGGGGCCTACACCGAAGCCCTCCGTGCATGGAGAGAGGCCCAGGACGACTGGTGGGAGAACCGCCGCCCGGTCATCCCCGACGCCCCGGCTTTCACCCCGCCCGAGTTGCCCGATCCATCCGCCCGAGTCGACCTGCGCGGCCGTCGTCTCCAGGTGATCGTCAAGCTCGCCAACATTCATCTCACCCCGGACAAGCCCGAGTATCCCGGCGGTTCCTGGCATGTCGAGGGGATGATGAACGAGCGGATCGTCTCGACCGGCATCTACTACTGGGACAGCGAGAACATCACCGAAAGCCGGCTGAGTTTCCGGGCGGCACTCGACGACCCGAGCTACGAACAGAACGACGACAACGGCATGCGTGAGGTCTACGGCCTGGAGGACGAAGACGCACTGAACCAGATGCTGGGATCGGCATCGACCCCAGCGGGCCGCTGCCTGGCGTTCCCGAACATCCTGCAACACCGCGTCGGCTCATTCCGCCTCGCGGATCCCACCCGCCCGGGATACCGCAAAATTCTCGCGTTCTTCCTGGTCGACCCCTCGGAAAAGATCGTCTCGACATCCGATGTGCCACCGCAACAACCATGGTCCGACACCTCGACCATGACGCTTGAGCAGGCCAAGAACTACCGCGAACAACTCATGCAGGAACGCAAGTTCTTCGTCGCTGAACACAACGAACAGCTCTATGAACGAGAATTCTCCCTCTGTGAGCACTGATACCCTTCTATCCTGAGTCCGTGCAGGTCAGGAGGGTGTGGACGGCCTGGGCGATGGTGCCGATGCAGCGGGTGCGGCATCTGGCCCGCCGGAGCAGTCGCCAGGTTCTCAACCGTGCGATGGCACGTTCTCCAGGGGCCCGCAGCCGGGCGTGATCACGGTTGAACCCTTCGTAGTGCCCGGGCGGTTCGCGAGGGTGGTAGCAGAGGGTGCGAACGACGGCGCCGGCTTCCCATGCCGGGAGCGGCGGCCGGGAGCGGGCCGCGGCCGTGAAGGGCCCGCGCGATCGGCATCATCACCGCCAGGTCGACCGGCAGTTGGTCCACGCCGGCCTTACGACGCGCAGCGCCCTTGTGCCGCAAGCATCGTGCGAAGGCTGCGCCGAGACCCCGGCCCCGCGAGCAGCAGCGGCGGTCGCACACCCTTCGCCACCGGGAACAGCACCCGGTTGCTCAACCGGTGCTGCGCGATGCGGCCCGGGACGGGCGCGAGGCGCCGCATACGCAGCACGAGGCAGCGCCAAGGCTTCACGGTGCCCCGGTGCCTGCTCGCGGACAAGCCGATGTGTGCGGAGACCGGTGAGGTCACGCTGATCTCCTTGCGCCACGCAGGCGGAAGAGTTCCTTCCGAGGCCGACGAATCGGAGCACCGGGAAGCCGTGAGTGCATCTGCACGCTCCCTCCAAGAGCCAGCTGTTCGGCCCCGGATGTGCCCACTCTGGACAAGGTGCGGCCTCCCGGCTGCACTCGACTCCGTAAGCTCCACAAGGAGACACATGCGGAAGACCAAGTACGCTGTCGTCCTCGCGGCGACGGCATCCCTCGTCATCGGTCCTGCAACCGTGGCCTTCGCGGACCCGCCGGGGCCTGTCTCGGTCAATCTGGGCACCTGCCCCGACCTCCAGGTCGGGAACACTGGCGATTGCGTCAGGGAACTGCAGTCCGAGCTCAACTCTCTGGGTGCCAACATCGACGTCGACGGCATCTTCGGCCCTGACACCCACAACGCTCTCGTGCGGTTCCAGTCCAACTTCGGCATGCAACCCACCGGGGTGGCCGACTCCGTGACCCGCCACAACCTCACTCAAGACGCCGTCTCCTACACCAACCCCAGCGCTCCGGCCGACGACGGCTACGACGCCGGCAGGGGCACTGTCTGCTCCAACCTGGGCTTCTTCGAACCCGCATGCGACTTCCTCACGAACGGAGACTCCGCCGCCTGGTAGCCCGTGCGCGACGCCCGGCGCCTTCGGAGCCACAAGCGCCGGGCGAGCGGCGGTCCAGCGGCCACGCGATCGTCGGCGATCGACCTCGGCCACCCCCGCCTCCTCAACGCTGGCGCCGGCACCGATCATTGAGCTCTTTCACCGTGGCCATTCATCAGGTGAGGAGCTAGGTGTCCGGAACGGACAAGGCGCCGCTGCAAGCTTCGGCCGCATCAGCGTGCCCTGGGCGGCCTGGTGTACCTGCGTCGGCATGACTCCCTCACGCAGGTCGCCGCCGGCTTCGGCATCTCCGTCGGCACAGCCCACGCCTGCACGACCGCAGTGATCGGCCTGCTCACCGACCGCGCTCCCGGCCTGCTGCGTGCCCTGCGCTTAGCAGACCCCGACCCCGCCCTGCTGGATGACACCGTCGTCGAGTGCGACCGGGTCGGGGACTGCCGCGCCGACTACCCCAATTCCCACAAGCACCGTCGGCACGGAGCGAACGTCCAGGTGGTCACCGATCCGGCCGGGCGGCTGCTGTGGCTCTCGCCCGCCCTGCCCGGCCGCACCCACGACCTGACCGCGGCCCGCACCCATCGGATCAGCCGGATCTGCGCACGCCAGGGCATCCCGATCAGTTCCACGGCGGCGTCGACGTCGAGATCGGCGGGCAGTTCGCCATGGGGTTGCCTCTGGAGCAGCAGCGCGCGCAGTGCCTGCCGGGTGACCTCGCCGACCGCGCCTACCTTGGGCGCCGCCCCTTGGGGCCCACACTGGTCAGACGCACGCCCGCCCCGGCGGTCAGCAATCGAATGTCGTCAAAGGCTCTTTCCGCCTCAGCGGGTGGGCGGTGTGCAGCGGGCGTAGCGGTCCGCGAGTCGACGCAGGTGGGTGACCAGTTCCGCGGGCTCGGTGACGTCGAAGTCGAAGTCGAGCATGCCCAGATGGACCGCGAGGGTCTGCACCGTGTCGGCGCCGGTGATCAGGACGCAGGTGTCGGCGTCGAGTGCCTCGACTGTTCCGACCGCGGGGTTGATCTGCTCGATGACCGCCGTCGCCGGAGCGTGGACGATCACCCGCGCGTGGTAGCGCCAGGCCGCACCCGACACGCGTTGGGAGACGTACGCCGCGGCGTCACCGCCGGGCAGTTCGCGCGGGGTGAAGCGTGGTCCGGTCGGGGTCCGGGGCTGGATCCGGTCGACCCGGAAGGTCCGCCAGTCCTCGCGCTCGACGTCCCATGCCACGAGGTACCAGCGACGCCCCCAGTTCACCGCCCGATGTGGCTCCACGTGGCGGCGGGTGGGCGTGCCGGCGTGGTCCAGGTAGTCGAAGCGCAGTCGTTCCCGGTCACGGCAAGCGGATACCAGAGTGGTCAGCACGTCTGCGGAGACGGTCGGGGCCGGTCGGTCGGCCGGCACGGCCACGGTGTACGTCTGGAGTGTCCGCACCCGTCGGCGCAGCCGCGAGGGCAGTACCTGCTCCAGCTTGGCCAGCGCCTGCAGCGAGGTCTCCGCGGTGCCGGGGACCGCGCCCTGCGCGGCGGTGCGCAGGGCGACCGTCACCGCCACGGCTTCCTCGTCGTCGAGAAGCAGTGGGGGCATCGCCGCTCCGGCGCCAAGCCGGTAGCCGCCAGTGGATCCGCGCGTGGCGTCCACTGGGTAGCCGAGCTCGCGCAGTCGGTCGATGTCATTGCGGATGGTACGGCCGCTCACCCCGAGGCGCTCGGCCAGTTCGGATCCTGGCCACGCCCGCGGGGTCTGCAACAGGGAGAGCAGGCGCAGCAACCGTGCGGAGGTATCAAGCATGAGCCCCAGCCTGTGGTGTCATTAGGCACGTATCGTGCCTATATTGAGAATACTGTCTTGTCCATGGAGAGCAGCAGCCACACCGACGCCCGGATTCACCCGTTCCGCATCACCGTCCCGCAGGAGGAACTCGATGACCTGCGGGAGCGGCTGGCACGTACTCGCTGGGGCAGCGAGATTCCCGGCGCCGGCTGGAGCCGCGGTGTGCCCACCGCTTACCTCAGGGACCTGGCCGCGTACTGGGCCGACGGCTTCGACTGGCGCAAGGCGGAAGCGGAACTCAATGAGATTCCGCAGTTCACCACCGAGATCGACGGCCAGAACATCCACTTCATGCACGTGAGTTCACAGAACCCGGCAGCCCGGCCGTTGCTTCTGCTGCACGACTGGCCCTGCTCGTTCGTGCAGTTCATCGAGGTCATCCGGCCGCTGGCGGAGGACTTCCACGTGGTCGTGACCTCAACGCCCGGCACCGGCTTCTCCGGTCCACTCGGTGAGGCCGGATGGAACACGAGCCGCATCGCAGGCGCATTCGTCGAGCTGATGGGCCGGCTCGGCTACGGTGCCTACGGCGTCCAGGGAACGGGGGGCGGAGCCTGGATCGCCGCCGAGATGGGACGCAGGGCACCCGACCGGGTCATCGGTGTTCACGTCAACGGCCTGGTCACCTTCCCCTCCGGGGACCCCGACGAACTCGACGGGCTTACCGCGCTCGAGCGGGAGCGGCTGGCGCGGCTGGAGAACTTCCAGCAGGACAGCATGGGCTTCAGCGCCATCCAGTCGACCCGCCCGCAGACCCTCGCCTATGGACTGCATGACTCGCCGATCGGCCAACTGGCCTGGATCACCGAAAAGTTCAAGGAATGGACGGACCCGGCCGCTGAGCTCCCCGAGGACGCTGTGGGCCGCGACCGCCTGCTGACAAACATCAGCGTCTACTGGTTCAGCGGTACGGCGGGCTCCTCGGCGAACCTGTACTACGAGATGGCCCACGACCCGGGCGCCTGGGCCTCGAAGCCGCGCGGCACCGTCCCGACCGGCGTGGCCGTGGCCCTGCACACCGACATCACCATCCGGCGCTTCGCCGAGCGGGACCACAGCATCACCCACTGGACCGAGCTGGAACGCGGCGGCAACTTCCTCGCGCTGGAGCAGCCAGAGGCGTTCATCACCGACGTCCGCGCCTTCTTCGGCACACTCCGAGGCTGACACCTCCGGTGGGGACACCGGCAACGCCCGGGCAGCCACGGCCTCCAGCACCAGGTCGGGACTGCCCGGGCTGAACCACTCGGGGTTCCCCCGAACAGCGGCAGCCTTGGATTCGTCAGCTCCATCGCCCAGTCGTCACATCAGCCACATCGCCTGAGGAGAGGGCGAATCGGGCGAGATCAGCCGAGACTGAGACCATGTCGGCTGAGAGGGGAGATCACCTCCTGGCCGACCCTTTCCTCTCCGAGAGATCGGTGCCGTCAGCCATGGTCAGCCCCGATGTCCGTACGCATGGCATCGCGGGTCCCCAAACGAAGCTCCAAGTACTTGCGCGTCAGTTCCGTGAACTCATCGCTGTCGAGACGTGCCCCAGCGCTTACGGCGTCGCGCATCATCCGGACTGCCCGACTGCACTCCTCAGCCGGATCGACGACAGTGCGAGGGGCGAGGAGTTCCAACTCGTGGCGAGACGCGTAACAGTGGGTGTAGGCCGCGCGTGCCCGCCGGTACCGCTCATCCGCGTCAAGACCTGGTGTGGCGGCAATGTTTCGCAGATCACTGCCGGCCTGGGCATGGGCTGCGAGGAACTTCGCGTAGAGCTCGCGTCGTGTCCGGCGCCACTCAGCAGCAGTCTCTCGCTGCGCCTTCCGGCGCTCCACCAACAGTGCCGACCCCATGGCGATCACGGCACCGATAAGTGTGGCAAGTAGCGGTATCAGCGTCATTTCAGAACGGTAGGCACATCCGCGGCCAACTGTCGCGGGCTGATTGCTTGATTACTGCTAAGACCGTCTCCTACGTGGTGAGGCGGACGAGGCGCTCGTAGCAGCACAGAGCGGCGGCAAGGCCCAGGAAGGCCAGGTGGTTGAGGGGATTTGCGCTCCGGTCGGTCGGGCTCACGGTCGCCGCGCCCACCGCCTGCGCCTCCGGCAGCGACAAGCCGGCTCCCGGCTCCGGCACACAGACGGCAAGGTCAACATCCGGCTGAGGATCGAAGGCTGCCGCGCTGCACATCAGGATCGCTGTGGCGGGCCGCGGCGCGGCGATGTCCTCGAGGAGAGCGGCGAAGGCGTGGTGGCGGGTATGCAGCGAGTGGTGACGGCTCCCGCTGTGACCGGATCGGTCCGTACCCGGACCCGATGAGGCCTGTCGGCACCCAGGGCCCGCCGATCAGGCTTGGGGCATGACCCGAGCACTGATTGTCATCGACGTCCAGGAGTCCTTCCGCGCCCGCCCGCTGTGGGAGACCATCTCAAACCCGAAGATCGCCGACCAGGTGGACCGAGTGGTCCGGCTCGCCCGCCAGGCCGGGGACCTGGTGGTGTGGGTGCTGCATTCCGAGCCCGGCAGCGGCGACGTCTTCGACCCCGCCCTCGGCCATGTCCGGCTGATGGAGGAGTTGCAGCGCCGGGACGGGGAACCGCTGATCCACAAGACTTCGCACAACGCTTTCACCACCACCAACCTGCAGCAACTCCTCACAGAGCGCGGCATCCACGAGCTCACTGTCTGCGGCATCCGAACCGAGCAGTGTGTGGAGACCACCACCCGCGTCGCGAGCGACCTCGGCTACCTGGTCACCTTCGTCATTGACGCCACCGCGACCAACCCCATTCCGCATCGTGACGCTCCCGCCGACCAGAGCATCGCCGAACTGCTGTCGGACCCCCGCACCCTGAGCACCGAGGAGATCATCCGGCGCACCGAGTACGCCCTTGCCGGACGCTTCGCCACCATCACCACTGTCGGGCAACTCGAGGCCGCGGCCGGCCCTCTGGAATGATGACCGGATCGTGAGCCACATCGTCTTTCTCCTGGTGCCCGGAGTCCATCTGCTGGACCTGGCAGGCCCCGCGCAGGTCTTTTCCACGGCCGCCGACTTCGGGCACCCCTACACACTCAGCTACCTCGCCGAGCAGCCGCTGGTCTCCACCGCTCAGGGCCTGCCCCTGGTGGCCCGGCTCGACTGGCCCGAGCTCGGCCCCGAGGACCTGATCGTGGTGCCCGGCTGGCGGGCGCTCACCCTGGCCGGCAGTCCTGCCATCGGCGCGGCTTCTCTGCAGTCTCTGCGGGACCACCACGCCAGGGGCGGGACCGTCGCCAGCGTCTGCGCCGGAGCCGAGGCGCTCGGCCGCGCCGGCCTGCTCGACGGCCGCCGCTGCACCACCCACCACGATGTGCAGGACGAGCTCGCGCGCCGCTATCCCAGGACGATGGTCATCCGCGATGTTCTGTATACCGCCGACGACCGGGTGGTCACCTCGGCCGGCATCGCCAGCGGCATCGACCTGGCCCTGCACCTGATCGCCACCCGGCACGGCCCTGCCGTCGCCGCAAAGGTGGCCCGGGACATGGTGGTCTACGCGCGGCGCAACGGCCATGAACCGCAAGCCAGTGCCATGCTCCGGTACCGGTCCCACCTCGACGACACCGTGCACCACGCCCAAGACCTGCTCGACGCCCGCTTCGACGAACCGTTGCCCCTGTGCGCCCTCGCCGCGGCCGTGGGGGTGAGCGAACGCACCCTCACCCGCCTCTTCACCCGCGCCACCGGTGGCCTCACTCCGCTGCGTTATCAGCAAACCCTCCGCCTCGAACGCGCCCAGCACCTCATCAGCCACGGCGCCACAGTGGATGCCGCCGCCCGCGCGGTCGGCTTCGAGGACCCCCGCATGCTGCGCCGCCTGCGAGCGCGCGGCACCGGCCCAGTGGCAGCGCACGTCAAAGCGCCGTAGGAACCACCGTTGACGGCGAAGGCGGGAGTTTGCGGGCCCCAGGCAGTGGGCGTCGATGTCATGGCGCCGACGCTCTGCTCTCGCGTTTCGACAAGATCAAGCCGTCGCAGGTACATATACCAGGTGGTCGATGTGGCCACCGCTCGTCCAGCACTCCGAAAGCCTCTGGGAGGCGCCATGACCACGCTCATCAACCGACCGCACACTGCTCTGCTTGTCATCGACGTGCAGAACGGTGTCATGGACAACGCGTACGACCGGGACAACGTCATCGCCACCATCGGCACCCTGCTCGACAAGGCGCGCGCTGCCGACGCCGATGTCGTCTGGATCCAGCACAACAGCGACGAGCTGCCCCGGAACAGCGAGTGCTGGCAGTATGTTCCCGAGCTCGTACGGCGCGATCCCGAGCCGTTGGTGCACAAGACGTACGGCGACTCCTTCGAAGAAACCGACCTGGAGTCGGTGCTCGCCGAGCGCGGGATCGGCCGGCTCTTCGTCGCCGGCGCGCAGACCGACGCGTGCATCCGCTCGACACTCCACGGCGCAATCGCCCGCGGCTACGACGTGACGCTGGTCGGGGACGCACACACGACGGAGGACCGGTCACCGCTCGGCGCGCCGACGCCCGACAAGGTCATCGCCCATACGAACCTGTACTGGCAGCGCCATAGGGCTCCGGGCCGTACTGCCGGCACGGTCAACACGGCCGACGTCGACTTCGCCGCGAACCGCCGCACCTGGAGCCGGTGAGCAGGCCGGTGTCGATCTCGGCGGGGCCGCCCGAGATACCGGCGCCACCCCATGGTTGGACAAAGGCCAGGACTGCGCCGCCCCCATCGGAAGATCGGCGCAAGGTCAGCCCACGTCGAACACGGGGGCGCGTTGCACACCAACACGGGACCGTTCCCCAGCTGCCCGACGCTTGCTTGCCGGACGCGCCCCGGCCCCTACCGGACACCGCCACACCTTCCACGCCACCACCTCCGCCATCTCCGTGCTGCTGCTCCTGGCGGCGACAGGCGCTGTCCTGCACGAACCGCTGCTCATCCTTGCGGGAGCTCGACCTGGGCTGCCGCACGGGCAGGCGGCCTCGCTCTGGGCACCATGATGACCACCAGGGCGCCCCAACTCCCCAGCAGCGGCCACCGCTGTCATCGTCGTCCTCCCATCACCCACCCCGCTCCGCTTCCTCACCCTTCTGCTCACCGCAACACTGCTTCTGGTCAGCGCCGGGATCGCCGCCGGGCTGCCCAAGCACGCATCTCGCTATCCGGCCTACTGGTGGTGACGAGCGAGCGAGCAGACCCGTGACGGTTCCCGACAGGTCAGGTGTGTGAGTCACTCCGTAGGGCGAACCATTTCAAACCAGACCATTTTTCCGGTGCTCAGCCGGGTGGCGCCCCAGCGCCGGGCCAGCTTGTTGACCAGATACAGGCCGCGCCCGTCCACGTCCAGGTCCCGGGCATGGCGCATGCGTGGGAGCTGCGGCACGTCGTCGGCCACCTCGCAGCGCAGGACGTCCGTACGCAGCAGCCGCAGGGACACCGGCCGGGAGGCGTACCGTACGGCGTTGGTCACGACCTCGCTGACCAGCAGCTCCACCGAGTCCGTCAGGTCCTCCAGGCCCCAGCGGGCGAGCGCGCGCCGGGCCAGCCGGCGGGCCTGGCCGGGCGCGGAGTCCTCCGGCTCCAGCCGCCAGTACGCGACATCGCTCGGCGCG
>NZ_JBSFKD010000033.1:0-33575 GCF_053598395.1 Streptomyces sp. NPDC001135
AAACGCCCGGTTACATTCCGAACCCGGAAGCTAAGCCTCACAGCGCCGATGGTACTGCAGGGGGGACCCTGTGGGAGAGTAGGACACCGCCGAACTCCTTTTACAGCTCCGGCTCTTGGGCACTGCCCAGGAGCCGGAGCTTTTTTGCGTTGAGGTAGGGTCAGGGAGCATCGTTGGCTCGTTTCGCACAGGAGGCCCCCGGGTGGAGGTCCAGGAGACCCGTGTCCAGACAGACCGGGTCCTCACCATCCCCAACATCCTCAGCATGGCACGGCTCGTCGGCGTACCCCTCTTCCTGTGGTTGATCCTCAGGCCCGAGTTCGGGGGCCCCAACAGCGACCACTGGGCTCTTCTCGTGCTGGCTTTCAGCGGGGTCAGTGACTATCTGGACGGCAAGCTCGCCCGGCGCTGGAATCAGATCAGCAGCCTCGGCCGGCTCCTCGACCCCGCCGCCGACCGGCTGTACGTACTTTCCACGCTGGTCGGTCTCACCTGGCGGGAGATCCTCCCGGTCTGGCTGACGGCTCTCCTGCTCGCGCGAGAGCTGATGCTCCTGGTGATGGTGGGCATCCTCCGCCGGCACGGGTATCCGCCGCCGCAGGTGAACTTCCTCGGCAAGGCCGCCACCTTCAACTTGATGTACGCCTTCCCGTTGCTGCTCCTCAGCGACGGAACCACGTGGATCGCGTCCGTGGCTGCTGTTTTCGGATGGGCGTTCGCCGGGTGGGGTACAACCCTCTACTGGTGGGCAGGAGTGCTCTACGTGGTACAAGTCCGCCGATTGGTTCGTGCGGACGCCATGGCCGATTGAGCTCGGCGATTGTCCGGACCTACGCCTCGATGGCCCACGGTGGAAAAGTGCGGGACAATCTGGACGGGTGAAGTCGGCTAGACCGTCGTCTCTTGGAGGAGGACGCTTCCGACATGAAGGCCGTCGTGATGGCCGGGGGCGAAGGCACCCGCCTGCGCCCCATGACCTCTAGCATGCCCAAGCCGCTCCTGCCCGTGGCCAACCGCCCGATCATGGAGCACGTGCTACGGCTGCTCAAAAGGCACGGGCTCACCGAGACCGTAGTCACCGTCCAGTTCCTGGCATCGCTCGTCAAGAACTACTTCGGCGACGGCGAAGAGCTCGGAATGGAGCTCACCTATGCCAATGAGGAGAAGCCACTCGGTACCGCCGGAAGCGTCAAGAACGCCGAAGAGGCGTTGAAGGACGATGCCTTCGTCGTCATCTCCGGCGATGCCCTGACCGACTTCGACCTCACCGAGCTGATCAATTTCCACAAGGAGAAGGGCGCGCTGGTCACGGTCTGCCTGACCCGGGTGCCCAATCCGCTGGAGTTCGGGATCACCATCGTCGACGAGGAAGGCAAGGTCGAACGCTTCCTGGAGAAGCCGACCTGGGGGCAGGTCTTCTCCGACACCGTCAACACGGGCATCTATGTCATGGAGCCCGAGGTATTCAGCTATGTCGAACCGGATGTTCCGGTCGACTGGTCCGGCGATGTCTTCCCGCAATTGATGAAGGAAGGCAAGCCGATCTACGGCTATGTCGCCGAGGGCTACTGGGAGGACGTCGGCACCCACGAGAGCTACGTGAAGGCCCAGGCCGACGTGCTCGAGGGCAAGGTCAACGTCGACATCGACGGCTTCGAGATCTCCCCCGGTGTGTGGGTGGCGGAGGGCGCCGAAGTGCATCCCGATGCCGTACTGCGCGGGCCGCTGTACATCGGCGACTACGCGAAGGTCGAGGCCGGCGCCGAGATCCGCGAGCACACCGTCGTCGGCTCGAATGTCGTCGTCAAGAGCGGAGCCTTCCTGCACAAGGCCGTCGTGCACGACAACGTGTACGTCGGGCAGCACAGCAATCTGCGCGGCTGTGTCGTCGGCAAGAACACCGACATCATGCGTGCCGCGCGGATCGAGGACGGCGCGGTCATCGGCGACGAGTGTCTGATCGGTGAGGAATCGATCGTTCAGGGCAACGTCCGGGTCTATCCGTTCAAGACCATCGAGGCCGGTGCCTTCGTCAACACCTCCGTCATCTGGGAGTCCAGAGGGCAGGCCCATCTGTTCGGCGCCCGGGGTGTGTCCGGCATCCTGAACGTGGAGATCACACCGGAACTGGCCGTGCGACTGGCGGGTGCCTATGCGACGACCCTGAAGAAGGGCTCCACGGTCACCACCGCCCGCGACCACTCCCGAGGTGCCCGCGCGCTCAAGCGGGCGGTCATCTCCGCGCTGCAGGCCAGCGCCATCGACGTACGCGACCTGGAGAACGTGCCGCTGCCGGTGGCCCGGCAGCAGACCGCGCGGGGCAGTGCCGGCGGCATCATGATCCGGACCTCTCCCGGTGTGCCGGACTCGGTCGACATCATGTTCTTCGACGGCAACGGCGCCGACCTGTCGCAGGGCAGCCAGCGCAAGCTGGACCGGGTGTTCGCGCGGCAGGAGTACCGGCGGGCGTTCCCCGGTGAGATCGGCGACCTGTACTTCCCGGCGAGTGTCTTCGACTCGTACACCGGGTCGTTGCTGCGGAACGTCGACACGACCGGGATCGCCGAGTCCGGCCTGAAGGTCGTCGTCGACGCGTCCAACGGCAGCGCCGGGCTGGTGTTGCCGAGCCTGCTCGGCAAACTCGGTGTGGACTCCCTGACGATCAATCCCGGTCTCGACGAGTCCCGGCCCACGGAGACGGCCGAGATGCGGCGCAACGGTCTGGTCCGGCTGGGCGAGATAGTGGCGTCCTCGGGTGCCGCGTTCGGTGTCCGGTTCGACCCCGTGGGCGAGCGGCTGTCGCTCGTCGACGAGAAGGGCCGGATCATCGAGGACGACCGTGCGCTGCTGGTGATGCTGGACCTGGTGGCGGCGGAGCGGCGCAGCGGCCGGGTGGCGCTGCCCGTGACCACGACCCGGATCGCCGAACAGGTGGCCGCCTATCACGGCACCCAGGTGGAGTGGACGACGACCTCGCCCGACGACCTCACGCGGGTGGGCGGCGAGGAGGGCACCATCTTCGGAGGTGACGGCAAGGGCGGGTTCATCGTCCCCGAGTTCAGCAGTGTCTACGACGGCACGGCGGCCTTCGTACGGCTGATCGGGCTGGTGGCGCGCACGCAGCTCACGCTGAGCCAGATCGACGCGCGGATTCCGCGGGCTCACGTGCTCAAGCGGGACCTGGCCACCCCGTGGGCGGTCAAGGGCCTGGTCATGCGGCGGGTGGTCGAGGCCGCCGGGGACCGCTTTGTCGACACGACCGACGGTGTGCGGGTCGTGGAGACGGACGGGCGCTGGGTGATGGTGCTGCCCGACCCGGCCGAGGCCGTCACCCATCTGTGGGCCGAGGGGCCCGACGACGCCTCGGCACAAGCCCTGCTCGACGAGTGGTCGGCCGTCGTGGACAGCGCCGGGAGGTAAGGCCGGGGTAAGGGAGTCCACGTCGCGGGACGGCAAAACCCACGCACGCGCGCGTGCCGGACAAGTGTCCCCAAGGGGGCCTGTCCGGCACGTCGGTGGGGCCATTCGGAGGTACTGGCCGCGACATGCGACGATGTGCGGCATGCCGCAGCAACCCCTCGTTCGGAGCAGCCCCGCGCGGCCGCAGCGCCCGGACGCCTCCATGTCGTTGATCACCAACGTCATGGACCACAGCCTCGACGACGGGTACGCCGAGGCCGCCGCCCGGAAGACGTCGCAGGGCGAGGGCGGGCTGCCCAGGACCCTGCGGGCGAAGCTGGGCCTGGCGGCGGGGCTCGTCCTCGCGGCCCTGGTCGTGACCGTCGGGGCGGCCCAGACACGGGCGGCGGCGCCCGTGGTGGCGAAGGAGCGCCAACAGCTGATCGACCGCATCGACAGCGAGACCGCGGCTGCGGACAAGCTGGAGGGGACCGTCGACACGCTCCGGGGCGTGGTCAGCGCGCGTCAGCGGGCGGCGCTGAAGTCGAGTGGCGGCAGTACGCAGGCGGATCTGGTGGATGTTCTGTCGGGCGCCACCGCGGTCCATGGGCCGGGCGTCAAGCTCGTCGTGAACGACGCCAAGGAGGCCAGCTCCGGCGGTGACGGCACGAACCCGCGGGAGACCTCGGGGTTCTCCGACACCGGCCGGGTACGCGACCGGGACATGCAGCGCGTGGTCAACGGGCTGTGGGAGTCCGGCGCGGAGGCCGTCTCCATCAACGGGCAGCGGCTGACCGCCCTGTCCGCGATCAGGGCCGCGGGAGACGCGATACTGGTCGACAACAGACCGCTGGTGCCGCCGTACACGGTGCTGGCGGTGGGGGACCGGACGACGTTGAGCAACGGGTTCCAGAACAGCCCCGACGGTCTGTATCTGCATGCCCTGGAGCAGAACTTCGGCATCCGGGCCACCATCTCCACCGAGGGCGACGTACGGTTGCCCGCCGCACCCAGTGTGATCGTACGCACAGCGCGGCCGAGCACCGAGAAGACTGAGAAGGGCACATCGTGATCGCCGTACTGGGCCTCGTCGTGGGAGTCGTGGCCGGCCTGTTGGTCCGGCCCGAGGTTCCGGCGGTCGTCGAGCCTTATCTGCCGATCGCCGTCGTGGCGGCACTGGACGCCGTGTTCGGCGGTCTGCGGGCCATGCTCGACGGGATCTTCGACGACAAGGTCTTCGTGGTGTCGTTCCTGTCGAACGTGGTCGTCGCCGCGCTGATCGTCTTCCTCGGCGACAAGTTGGGCGTGGGCGCGCAGCTGTCCACGGGGGTGGTGGTCGTCCTCGGCATCCGGATCTTCTCCAACGCCGCGGCGATCCGGCGGCACGTGTTCCGGGCGTGACACCGATGAGCGAACAGAACGAGCGGAACGAGCAGCCGGAGCAGCCGGAGAACGGGCTGCGCAAGGAGCTGCCCGAGGAGGTGCCCGCGCGGGCACCGGAGCCGGAGCCCGAGCAGCGGGCGCAACAGCCGCTGACCGGCAGGCAGCGGCTGGTCAAGGGGCTGTGGCCGCCGCGGGTCACCCGGGCCCAACTCATCGTGGCGCTGCTGCTGTTCGGCCTCGGCTTCGGTCTGGCGGTGCAGGTGGCGTCCAACAGCGACAGCGGCAGCGCGCTGCGCGGCGCACGCCAGGAAGATCTTGTTCGCATCCTCGATGAACTGGATTCGCGTACTCAGCGTCTTGAGGACGAGAAGCAGGGACTCGAAAAGCAGCGCCAGGAACTGCAGAGCAGTTCCGACCAGGCGGCGGAGGCCCGCAAGCAGACGGCCGAGAAGGAGAAGCAACTCGGCATTCTGGCGGGCACCGTGGCGGCGCGGGGTCCCGGCATCACGATGACGATCGAGGACACGAAGGGGACGGTCAAGGCGGACATGCTGCTCGACGCGATCCAGGAGCTGCGCGCGGCCGGTGCGGAGGCGATCCAGGTGAACGGGGTACGGGTGGTCGCGGGCACCTACTTCACGGACTCCGGCAAGAGCGTCGGCGTCGACGGGAACCAGATCAACGCTCCCTATCGTTTCAAGGTCATCGGCAAGCCGCAGGACCTGGAGCCGGCGTTGAACATCCCGGGAGGTGTGGTGCAGACGCTGGAGAAGGAGCAGGCCACAGTGACCGTCGAGCAGTCGGACAAGATCGTCGTGGACGCCTTGCGACAGGCGAAGCGGCCTGACTACGCTCGGTCGTCCTCCCAGTGAACCGGTGGTGCATGGGGGACGTCCGGCAGGGGCATGAGGTTGCGGGGGGTCGGCGCACCGAAGGGGTGGTGCGTGGTGGAAACTGTCTGATGGATACGGACGTTGTGAGAATGTCCGGCTCGGCCGGTGTAGGCAATCAGGGTTCGTCCTGCCCCACGGGCGGGTCTGTTTCGGTCAAGGGGAATCGCCCGTGAAGTTGTTTGCGAAGTTGTTCGGCAAGAGCGCACGAGAGGGCAGCGGCAACGCGACCGCTCGGCATCGCGCACAGCCTGACGCGGAGGGCCAGCGCCCGCTGTTCCGTGACCAGGTCGCTGGTCCGGGCGGTGACATTTCCGGAGGTCAGGGCGCGGCGTCGGTTGACCCTGCCCAGTCCGGCGGCATAGGTTTCGGGCAACCGTCAACCTCAGGTGCGGGCGGAGGGGTCACCCCCGGTCCGTACGCGTCCCATGCCCCGGCGGGGCAGCCGCAGCAGGAGGATCCGTCGATGTCGGCCCTGGTGTGTACGAGGTGCGGTAACCGCAATGCGGAGAACGCACGCTTCTGTTCCAACTGTGGTGCGCCGCTGCGCCCGGGAGTGGCGCCGGAGCGTGCCTCCGAGACGACGTCCACGATCTCGATCTCCGGTCTGGAGGCCTACGACTCCGAGGTCACCGGCCAGACGCAGATGCCGATGCTGTCGCCGGAGGCGCAGGCCGCGGTGGACGCGCTGCCGCTGGGCTCGGCGCTGCTGGTGGTGCGCCGGGGGCCGAACTCGGGCAGCCGCTTCCTGCTGGACAGCGACCTGACCACGGCGGGCCGCCATCCGCAGAGCGACATCTTCCTGGACGACGTCACGGTCTCGCGTCGGCACGTGGAGTTCCGGCGTTCCCCGGACGGCTCGTTCACGGTGGCCGACGTGGGCAGTCTGAACGGCACGTACGTCAACCGGGAGCGGATCGACCAGGTCGCCCTGTCGAACGGCGACGAGGTGCAGATCGGCAAGTACCGGCTGGTGTTCTACGCGAGCCGGCAGGGCATCTGACCCGCCCCCGGACCGGCGTCCGGGGGGACTCCCAGGGAAGGTCCATGCTTCAAACACCGAGCGGCGGTGCCGGAAGCGGTACCGCCGCCAGGGACAGTGGGCTGATGAGCATCGGCACGGTGCTGAACGCGCTGCGCGACGAGTTCCCCGAAGTCACCATCTCCAAGATCCGTTTCCTGGAGGCCGAGGGGCTCATCGAGCCGCAGCGGACCCCTTCGGGGTACCGCAAGTTCAGCGCCGGGGATGTCGAGCGTCTGGCGCATGTACTGAGGATGCAGCGGGACCACTATCTGCCGCTCAAGGTGATCCGCGAGCGACTGGACGCCATGGAGCGGGGCGAGGCCGTCCAGCTGCCCCTCGTGGGGCGCCAGCGCACTGGGGAGGACGTTCCGGAGCCGCCCGGGCCGCCCACGGTGGCCCGGGTGGGCAGGGCCGAGCTGCTGGCGGCCGCGGAGATCGACGAGGGTGAGCTGCGGGAGTGGGAGTCGTACGGGCTCGTCGCTCCCCTGGAGGACGGGGTGTACGACGCCGAAGCCGTCACCGTGGCCTCGCTCGTCGCCGAACTGGGCCGGTTCGGGATCGAGCCGCGCCACCTCCGCGTGATGAAGGCCGCCGCCGACCGCGAGGCCGGTCTCGTCGACCAGGTGGTCGCCCCGCTCAAGCGCCACCGCAACCCGCAGACCAGGGCGCACGCCGAGGCTCGTGCGAAGGAGCTGGCGGCGCTCACCGTGAGGTTGCACGCGGCACTCGTGCAGACCGCTCTCGGTGTGCGGCTGCCCTGAACTCCGGCGGTTCCCCGGCGGCCGGATCGGGCACCTGTTCCCGGCCCGACTACCCAAACATCCCGGGCACGGCCTAGGGTTGCTGTGTGAACGAGCTCGATGTCGTAGGTGTCCGGGTCGAAATGCCCTCCAACCAACCGATCGTGCTCCTGCGCGAAGTGGGAGGCGACCGTTACCTCCCCATCTGGATCGGGCCGGGGGAGGCGACGGCGATCGCCTTCGCCCAGCAGGGCATGGCCCCCGCCAGGCCACTGACCCACGACCTGTTCAAGGACGTGCTGGAGGCCGTCGGCCAGGAGCTGACCGAAGTACGCATCACCGATCTGCGGGAAGGCGTCTTCTACGCGGAGCTGGTCTTCGCCAGCGGCGTCGAGGTCAGCGCCCGCCCGTCCGATGCCATAGCGCTGGCCCTGCGCACCGGAACGCCGATCTACGGCAGTGACACGGTGCTGGACGACGCCGGCATCGCCATTCCGGACGAGCAGGAGGACGAGGTGGAGAAGTTCCGCGAGTTCCTCGACCAGATCTCGCCCGAGGACTTCGGCACCAGCAGTCAGTGAGCATGAGCGGCCGGTGAGCGCCGATCCCCCCGCTGGGGCGGGCATGTGCCACCGGCCATTGAGGGCGTCCTACGGCTTTCCCCGAAGGCATTCGGCTAGCCTTTCCCCGCGGTGGGACACGGGAAACCACTCCTAGGGTGATTATCACTCGGCGTGCCGAGTGTGGCGATCGTTGACGCACCCCTGGTGACTGCCTACCGTCGTGAAGGCAGGTCAAGGACGGAGGTCGGCGTGAGAACCAGCGGCGACGGTACGGCTGGGGGTGCTCCCGTGCGCGGTTTCGGGGAGAGCGGTCCGTACCCGGTTCACGGCAGCGCGGTGGATCACGCTCCGCACCGGCCGACGGCGGTGCCGAACGGCGGAGGGGCGGCGTCCATGACATCGACATCCGAGCAGATCGGCTATCGCGGGCCCACGGCCTGCGCGGCTGCCGGCATCACCTACCGACAGCTCGACTACTGGGCCCGCACCGGCCTGGTCGAGCCGAGTGTGCGGCCCGCCTACGGGTCGGGCACCCAGCGGCTGTACAGCTTCCGGGACGTGGTCGTCCTGAAGATCGTGAAGCGGTTCCTGGACACCGGGGTCTCGCTGCAGAACATCCGCGCGGCCGTGCAGCACCTCAGGGAACGCGGTTTCCGTGACCTGGAGCGGATGACCCTGATGAGCGATGGCGCCACGGTCTACGAGTGCACCTCGCCGGATGAGGTCCACGCCCTGCTCCAGGGCGGCCAGGGCATCTTCGGGATCGCCGTCGGCGTGGTGTGGCGCGACGTGGAAAGCGCGCTCTCCCAGCTGCACGGCGAGCGCATCGACACGGGCGAGACCCTCGTCGGGCACAACCCCGCGGACGAACTGGCACGGCGCCGCAACCGGGCGGTGTGACACCGGTCCCTTGGGGGCCGGGCATTGTCAGTGCCGTGGTGCAGCATCGGAGGTGTGAGAAACGCGCCCACGATCCTGCATCTCGACATGGATGCCTTCTACGCCTCGGTCGAGCAGGCATCCAAACCGAGCCTGCGCGGGAAGGCGGTCGTCGTGGGCGGCCTCGGACCACGCGGGGTGGTGGCCACCGCGTCGTACGAGGCGCGGGTCTTCGGGGTCCACTCGGCGATGCCCATGGCCCAGGCCCGCCGGCTGGCACCCAACGCCGCCTATCTGGTGCCGCGCTTCACCCTGTACCGGGCGGTCAGCGAGCAGGTGATGGCGCTGCTGCGGGAGCTGTCACCGCTGGTGGAGCCGCTCAGTCTCGACGAGGCGTTCGTGGACCTGGAGGCCGGGGGGACGGCCTGGGACGAGGAGTCGGCGAGGCTGACGGGGATCAGGCTCCGCGCGGACATCCGGGCGGTCACCGGGCTCACCGGATCGGTCGGGCTCGCCGCCTCCAAGATGCTCGCCAAGATCGCCTCCGAGCAGGCCAAGCCGGACGGTCTGGTGCTCATCGAGCCGGGGTCCGAGCGGGCCCTGCTGGGGCCCATGCCGGTGCGGACCCTGCCCGGGGTCGGGCCGGCCACCGGCGACCATCTGCGCAGAGCCGGGATCACCACGGTCGAGGAACTGGCGGAGGCGGGCGAGGACGAGCTGGTCCGGCTGCTCGGCAAGGCCCACGGGCAGGCGCTGTACGCCATGGCTCTGGCCCATGACGAGCGGCCCGTGGTGGCCGAGCGCGAGGCGAAGTCGGTGTCGGTCGAGGACACGTACGACGTGGACATCCACGACCGGCTGCGGATCGGGCTCGAGGTGCAGCGGCTCGCCGACCGGTGTGTGGGGCGGCTGCGTGGGGCAGGCCTGTCGGGGCGGACCATCGTGCTGAAGGTGCGGCGGTACGACTTCTCGACACTGACCAGGTCGGAGACGCTCAGGGGGCCGACGGACGATCCCGCGGTGGTGCGGGAGTCGGCCGCGCGGTTGCTGGACTCCGTGGACACCACGGGCGGGGTACGGCTGCTCGGCGTGGGTGTTTCCGGGCTCGCCGACTACACGCAGGAGGACCTGTTCGCGCAGGCGTTGCCCTCGCGGGCGGCGGAGACACCGGAGGAGGTCGTGGCTGAGGCCGTCGAGGAGCAGCCGCAGCCGGTCGAACGGCACTGGCGCGCCGGGCAGGACGTGCGGCATGCCGAGTACGGGCCCGGATGGGTGCAGGGGAGTGGGCTGGGGCGGGTGACCGTGCGGTTCGAGACGCCGCAGTCCCCTCCGGGGAGGGTGCGAACGTTCTTTGTCGAGGATCCTGCGCTGGAGTCCGCTGATCCGTTGCCCTTGGTTCCGGATGTTGCCCGCCCACCCGCCTGTCCCGGTCAGTCGAGCACTGGCCGACACGGGGCTCCGCCCCGCATCCCGGAGAGGAGTGAGGAGCCCCGGGCCACGGAGGACGATCAGGTCTCCTCCGAACCCGCCAGCTTGCCGAAGTCGTGGTCCGGGACGGACGGAGGCGGTGCCACGTCCAGGCCGTAGTGGTGGTAGAGCTGGAGTTCCTGTTCGGGGGAGAGATGGCGGCCCACGCCGAAGTCGGGGGCGTCCTTGATCAGGGCACGGTCGAAGGGGACGTGGAGGGAGCCTTCGATCAGTTCGCTGGGCTCCAGGGGGACGAAGGCGTCACGGGAGAACAGGCCGGTGCGTATGGCCGCCCACTCGGGCACGCCGGTCGCGTCGTCGAGGTAGACCTCGTCGATGGTGCCGATCTTGGTCCCATTGCGGTCGAACGCCTTGCGGCCGATCAGGTTGCGCGGATCGATCTCGGTCTGCACGGTCCCTCTCCCTCCTCTTGGTCGCAACTCATCCGTAAGCACTACAAAAGAGCACATTCAGGGAGGCGGCCACTCGAAGGCTCGGGCGTTGACCTCGCTGGTAGGCTGACAGCGGCTGCTGACCCCGTGCGGGAGAGTCCTCCGACCACCTCGGAGGCGCCGAAGGAGCAAATCCTCCCCGGAATCTCTCAGGCTCACGAACCGCACGGACGAGGTCACTCTGGAAAGCAGAGCGGGTGTCGACGGCTTCCGCTCTCACCGACGGTGAAAGCCGGGGCTCTCGGGCACCCGGTGAAGCTCTCAGGTTGAGATGACAGAGGGGGAGGCCGTCGGGGCACCCGCGCCGTGGTGCCCCTCAAAGGTCGCGTCAGACCAGGAGGCCTCCGCAATGACCGCCCACCGCATTCCGCTCTCGGAGCTCGAAGCGGGCATCCCCTTCGAGCAGCGCCACATCGGGCCCGACCAGGAGGCGTGGGCCAAGATGCTCGCGCACGTCGGCTACGGCTCGCTGGACGAGCTGACCGCCGCCGCGGTCCCGGATGTGATCAAGAACGCCGACGCCCTCGACCTGCCCGGCGCCCGCACGGAGGCCGAGGTCCTCGCCGAGCTGCGCTCGCTCGCCGACCGCAACCAGGTCCTCGACTCCATGATCGGCCTGGGCTACTACGGCACCTTCACCCCGCCGGTCATCCTGCGCAACGTCATGGAGAACCCGGCCTGGTACACCGCGTACACCCCGTACCAGCCGGAGATCTCGCAGGGCCGGCTCGAGGCCCTGCTGAACTTCCAGACCGTGGTCGCCGACCTCACCGGTCTGCCCACCTCCGGTGCCTCCCTGCTCGACGAGGGCACGGCCGCCGCCGAGGCGATGGCGCTGTCGCGGCGCATGGGCAAGAACAAGAAGGGCCTGTTCCTGGTCGACGCGGACGCGCTGCCGCAGACCATCGCCGTCATCGAGACGCGCGCGGAGCCGACCGGTGTGGAGGTCGTCGTCGCCGACCTCAGCGAGGGCATTCCCGCCGAGGTCGCCGAGCGCGAGATCAACGGCGTGCTGATCCAGTACCCGGGCGCCTCCGGTGCCGTACGGGACATCAAGCCGGTCATCGACCAGGCGCACGAGCTGGGCGCCCTGGTCACCGTGGCCGCCGACCTGCTCGCGCTGACCCTGCTGACCTCGCCGGGCGAGCTGGGCGCGGACATTGCCGTCGGTACGACCCAGCGCTTCGGTGTGCCGATGGGCTTCGGCGGGCCGCACGCGGGCTACATGGCCGTGCACGAGAAGTTCGCGCGCAGCCTGCCCGGCCGCCTCGTGGGCGTGTCCGTCGACGCCGACGGCAACAAGGCCTACCGGCTCGCGCTGCAGACCCGTGAGCAGCACATCCGCCGGGAGAAGGCCACCAGCAACATCTGCACCGCGCAGGTGCTGCTCGCCGTGATGGCCGGCATGTACGCCGTCTACCACGGGCCGGAGGGTCTGAAGACCATCGCCCGGCGCACGCACCGGTACGC
Organism: Streptomyces sp. NPDC001135; assembly: GCF_053598395.1. Taxonomy (NCBI): domain Bacteria; kingdom Bacillati; phylum Actinomycetota; class Actinomycetes; order Kitasatosporales; family Streptomycetaceae; genus Streptomyces; species Streptomyces sp. NPDC001135. The sequence goes on from NZ_JBSFKD010000033.1 coordinate 12,268, forward strand.
CACGATCCTCGCCGCGGGCCTGAAGGCCGGCGGTGTCGAGATCGTGCACGGCGCCTTCTTCGACACCCTCACCGCGCGCGTGCCCGGCAAGGCCGCCGAGGTCGTCGCCGCCGCCCGGGCGGGCGGCGTCAACCTGCGGCTCGTCGACGCCGACCACGTCTCCCTCGCCTGCGACGAGACGACCAAGCGGGCCCAGCTGGCCGCCGTGTTCTCCGCCTTCGGTGTCGAGGGCGACATCGAGGGCCTGGACGCGACCGCCGAGGAGACCCTCCCCGAGGCGCTGCTGCGCACCGACGCCTACCTGACCCACCCGGTCTTCCACCAGCACCGCTCCGAGACCGCGATGCTGCGCTACCTGCGCAAGCTGGCCGACCGCGACTACGCGCTCGACCGCGGCATGATCCCGCTGGGCTCCTGCACCATGAAGCTCAACGCGACCACGGAGATGGAACCGGTCACCTGGCCCGAGTTCGGCCAGCTGCACCCCTTCGTGCCGGCCGAGCAGGCCGAGGGCTACCTCACCCTCATCCGTGAGCTGGAGGAACGTCTCGCCGAGGTCACCGGCTACGACAAGGTCTCGCTGCAGCCGAACGCCGGTTCCCAGGGCGAGCTGGCCGGTCTGCTGGCCGTACGCGGCTACCACCGGGCCAACGGCGACGAGCAGCGCACGGTCTGCCTCATCCCGTCCTCGGCGCACGGCACCAACGCCGCCAGCGCCGTGATGGCCGGCATGAAGGTCGTCGTCGTCAAGACCGCCGAGGACGGCGAGATCGACGTCGAGGACCTCCGCGCCAAGATCGAGCAGTACCGCGAGGAGCTGGCGGTGCTGATGATCACCTACCCGTCCACGCACGGCGTGTTCGAGGAGCACGTCGCCGACATCTGCGCCCGGGTCCACGAGGCCGGCGGCCAGGTGTACGTCGACGGCGCGAACCTCAACGCCCTGGTCGGCCTCGCCAAGCCGGGCCACTTCGGCGGTGACGTCTCGCACCTGAACCTGCACAAGACCTTCTGCATCCCGCACGGCGGCGGCGGCCCCGGTGTCGGCCCGGTCGCGGTCCGCGGACACCTGGCGCCGTACCTGCCGAACCACCCGCTGCAGCCGGCCGCGGGCCCGGAGACCGGTGTGGGCCCGATCTCGGCGGCCCCGTGGGGCAGCGCGGGCATCCTGCCCATCTCCTGGGCGTACGTCCGCCTCATGGGCGGCGAGGGCCTCAAGCGCGCCACGCAGGTGGCCGTGCTCTCGGCGAACTACATCGCCAAGCGCCTGGAGCCGCACTACCCGGTGCTCTACACCGGCCCCGGCAACCTGGTCGCGCACGAGTGCATCATCGACCTGCGCCCGCTGACCAAGGCGACCGGCGTGAGCGTGGACGACGTGGCCAAGCGCCTGATCGACTACGGCTTCCACGCGCCGACCATGTCCTTCCCGGTGGCCGGCACGCTGATGATCGAGCCGACCGAGTCGGAGGACCTCATCGAGCTGGACCGGTTCTGCGACGCGATGATCGCCATCCGCGCGGAGATCGAGAAGGTCGGCTCCGGCGAGTGGCCGGCGGAGGACAACCCGCTGCGGGGCGCCCCGCACACGGCCGCCGCGCTCGGCGACGAGTGGAAGCACGCCTACAGCCGTGAGGAGGCCGTCTTCCCGGCCGGTGTCTCGGCCGCCGACAAGTACTGGCCGCCGGTGCGCCGTATCGACCAGGCCTTCGGCGACCGCAACCTGGTCTGCTCGTGCCCGCCGCTGGACGCGTACGAGGACTGAGCGAGCGATGGCTCTCTGGGCCCCGTCCGGTTTTCCGGGCGGGGCCCTCGCCGTGTCAGGCCGTCGCCAGGGACACCTCGGTCGCCTTGATGAGAGCGACCACGTCGGAGCCCACGAACAGGCCCAGATCGGTGGCGGCGTCCTTGGTGATGGCCGCGGTCAGTTCGCCGCCGGGGACGGAGATCTTCACGGAGGCCATCGCGGCGCCGGTGGTGAGGCCGACGACGGCGCCGGGGAGCTGGTTGCGGATCGACAGACCCTCGACGCGGTGCGTGGCGAGGGAGACCTCGGTCGACTTCACCAGGGCGCGCACGGGCGAGCCGGGGGCGAGGGCGAGGTCCTCGGCGGACTCCTTGGTGATGGCCGCGGTGAGGGCCTGGCCGCCGTCGAGGCGGATCTTGACGGTGGCCATGGCCTCGCCCGGCTGGATCGCGGTGACCGTGCCGGGGAGCTGGTTGCGGATGCTCAGGGTCATGGGCACTCACGGTAGAGCGCCCGCCCGATCAGGCCGGGTACGCGTGTGTCTGCGCCGCTTTCACCGTCGCCCAGACGGATGCGCCGGGGTGCAGATCGAGATCGGCGGCGGCGACCGTGGTGAGGTCGGCGGCGAGGGGGAGTTCGCCGCCGAGGTCGGCGCGGATCTGGTCGCCGTGCGTCTCCAGGCCGGCCACCTCGCAGTGCCAGAGGTTTCGGGCACTGGTCCCGGAGGGCCGGTCCCGGAACAGGGTGACGGCGCTGGGCGGGAAGGCCACGAAGACCGGGCCGGACAGGTCTTCTGTGGTGGTGATCGAAGGTCCCGCGTCGAGCCGTACCGTGTGCCGGTCGGCCTGTCCCCGGTAGAGGTTGAGGCCGACGAGCTGGGCGATGTAGTCGGTGCGCGGATGGCGTGCGATGTCCGCCGGGGTGCCCTCCTGGACGACCCGGCCGTGCTCTATGACGACCAGCCGGTCCGCGAGCACCATGGCGTCCAGCGGGTCGTGTGTGACGAGGACGGCGACCGCCTCGAAGTCGGCCAGGTGGCGGCGGAGTTGGGCGCGGACCTCGAGGCGGGTGCGGGCGTCGAGGGCGGCGAGCGGTTCGTCCAGGAGCAGCAGCCGCGGGTCGACGGCCAGGGCGCGGGCGAGGGCCACGCGCTGGGCCTGGCCCCCGGACAGGCGGCGGGGCTTGGCGCCCGCGTGGTCGCCGAGGCCCATGCGGTCCAGCCAGGCCGCGGCCTTCGCGCGGGCTTCGGCCTTGGCGATGCCGTGACAGCGCGGGCCGAAGGCGACGTTGTCGAGGGCGGACAGGTGGGGGAAGAGCAGGTAGTCCTGGAAGACCATGCCGACCGGGCGGGACTCCGGGGCAGTGCGGTCCAGGGCCGCGCCGTCGAGGCGGAGATGGCCGTCGGTGAGGGGGGTGAGGCCGGCGAGGGCACGCAGGGCGGTGGTCTTGCCGGCGCCGTTGGGCCCCAGGAGGGCGACGACGTCTCCGGGGGCGGCGGTGAGGGTGACGTCCAGGCGGAACGCGGCCCGGTCGACGACCAGGTGGGCGTCCAGGCCGGTGGGCGGGTGCGGGTGGGGATGTGCGGTGGGGTGCGGGTGTGTGGTGGGGGGCCGGCGTTCGGCCGGCTTCGGGTTCCCGTCCGGACCACCCGTGCGGCTCTCGTCGTCGGATGCGGGTGGCCCCTGCGGGGGTTCGGCGCCGGCGGCGGCTGCGGATCGGACGTTGGTCATGATGCTGTCATCCAACGGTCTCTGAGGCCCGCCAGCACCGCGATCGACACCATCAGCAGGACCAGGCTGAGGGAGATGGCGGCGTCGGGGTCGTTCTGCAGGGCCAGGTAGACCGCGAGGGGCATGGTCTGCGTACGGCCGGGGAAGTTGCCGGCGAAGGTGATCGTCGCGCCGAACTCGCCGAGCGCCCGCGCCCAGGCAAGGACCGCGCCCGCGGCGATGCCGGGCGCGATGAGCGGCAGGGTGACCCGGCGGAACGCGGTGAACCGGGACGCGCCGAGCGTGGCCGCCGCCTCCTCGAAGCGCGGGTCGGCCGCGCGCAGTGTGCCCTCGACGCTGATGACCAGGAACGGCATCGCGACGAACGCCTCCGCGAGGACGACCCCGGCGGTGGTGAACGGCAGGGTGATGCCGAACCAGGCGTCCAGCCACTTGCCGATGACGCCGTTGCGGCCGAGGGCCAGCAGCAGGGCGACGCCGCCGACCACCGGCGGCAGGACCAGGGGCAGGGTCACCAGGGCCCGTACGAGGCCCCGGCCGGGAAACTCCGTACGGGCCAGCAGCCAGGCCAGTGGCACGCCCAGCACGAGGCTCACGGCCGTTGCCGCCGTGGCGCTGACCAGGGACAGCTGGAGCGCCTGCCACACCTCCGTGCTGGACAGCTGGGCCGGCAGGCTGCGCCAGGGCGCGCGGACCAGCAGCGCGAGCAGCGGCAGCAGCAGGAACGCCAGCGCCAGCACGCCCGGCAGCAGCAGCGGCAACGGCACTCCGCGCCGGCCCCCCGTGCCGACGCGGCGGCGCCGCGGCCGGCCCGTGCGGGGGCCGGCCGCGACGCCGGGCTCGTGGAGCGAGGTCACGGCTTGAGGAACCCGGCTTCGCTCAGCACCTTCTGGCCCTCGGCGGACTGCACCAGGGCGATGAACGCCTTGGCGGCCTCGGCGCTCTGCCCGTTCTTCAGCCGCACGATCGGATAGTTGTTGATGGCCTTGGCGGACTCGGGGAACTCCACGCCCTCCACCTTGCCACCCGCGGCCTTCACATCGGTCTTGTAGACGACCGCGGCGTCGGCCTCCTTCAGCTCCACCTTGTTCAGGGCGCTCTTGACGTCCTGCTCGTAGGAGGCCGGGGTGAGCTTCAGCTTCGCGGCGTCCAGGGCCTTCTGCGCGGCGGCGCCGCACGGCACGGTCTTGTCGCACAGGACGACCTTCAGGCCGGGCTTGGTCAGGTCCTTCAGGGAGGACACCTTGTCCGGGTTGCCCGGCAGGGTGGCGATCTCCAGCTGGTTGCGCACGAAGGTGGCCGGGGTGCCGACCGCGTCCTTCTTGTCCGTCACGATCGCCATGGTCCTGGGGCTGGCGGCGGCGAAGACGTCCGCCGGGGCGCCGCCGGTGATGCTCGCGGCGAGCGTGTCGCTGCCACCGAAGTTGAAGCTGACCTTGGCGCCCGGGTGGGCCTGCTCGAACTCCTTGCCCAGGGTCGTGAAGCTCTCCTTCAGGGAGGCGGCGGCGAACACGGTGACCGTGCCCGACAGCTTCGGTGAGCCGGAGCCGGTCTTCTCCGGCGCCGTGGAGGAATCGCTGGAGGAGGAGCAGGCGCTGAGTGCCATCAGGGCGGCTCCCGCACCGGCCAGCTGCAGCATTCGCCGGGTCCGGCGCACGGAACGGGTCATCACGGATCTACTCCTCTGGTTCTGCGGAACGACTGTCGCGCCCTGTCACGGTCGGCGGGACCGGCCGTGCGGCGATGATACTGCCGCATCTGCCAGTCGTAAGTCTCCTGTCTCATCGCATGAGCTGCGAACCTGTGACTTGTAGCTTGCATATGCGTTTGCACGGTGCGTGGCGGCGGGTACGGTGCTGCGGGAGGTGGTCGCAGGTGACGCTCGCGGAACTCGCCCTGACCGGCGATCTGGCCCGGCCCGCCCGGCTGCGGGTGCCGGACCTGCTGCGCTGGCCGCAGCACCGGGTGGATGTCAGCTTCGAGTGCGCGACCAGCGGTATCCAGCACCACCGGTTCGCCGGCCCGCGCCTGTACGACGTCCTCACCGACGCGGGGCCCGGGTTCGACCCGGCACGGCGCAAGGACCGGCTGCGCTTTCTCATCGCCGTCAGCGGTACCGACGGGCACCGCGCGATGCTCTCCTGGGCCGAGATCGACCCGGACTTCGCGGACGCGCCCGTCCTGCTGGGCGTGCGCATCGACGACACCCCGCTGGACACGGCCGGGCCCCAGCTGGTGCTGCCGCAGGACCGGTGCGGGGCCCGGCACATCAGCGGGATCACGGTGATCCGGGTGGACGGCGGTTACCGCTGTGACGCTCCGGCGCCGGCGACGCCCGGTCACGCGTCAGCCGCGGCCTTGTGAACGCGGTGACGGGCCGGTCGGGCGGGCGGTGTCAGACGCGGTCGATGTGGACGTTGGTGGACTTCACGCGGGCGGTGGCCTCCATGCCGACCTCCAGGCCCAGTTCCTCGACGGCCTCGCGGGTCAGGAGCGACACCAGCCGGTGCGGGCCGGCCTGGATCTCGACCTGGGCGGCGACGTCACCGAGCTTGATCGCCGTGACGATGCCGGGGAAGGCGTTGCGCACGGAGGTGTAGGAGGCGTCCTCCTCGCCGCCGCCCGCCTTGGCCAGCTCCACCGAGAACGCGGCCAGGTCCCTGCCGTCGATGAGCCGTCGCCCGGCCTCGTCGCGATGGGTCGCCACCCGGCCCGCGTCGGCCCAGCGGCGTGCGGTGTCCGGGCTCACGCCGAGCAGCCGTGCCGCCTGGCCGATCGTGTAGGACTGCATGCCGGTCACGATAGAGCCATCAGCGGGGAACCGCGGACGTGGGGGAGCCGGTGGGCCGGCGGGCAGGCGGCGTCCGGACGGTGGTCCGGAAAGGGGGGCCGCCCGGACGGCGTGCTCCGCCGGCCCCGGTCGGGACGCGTCCCGTCTCACCCGGTGTGCACGCGCGGTCGGCGTACCCGGTCCGGTTCCGCCTCGCGCAGGACCTCGCGGGTGACCGGGGCGACCTCACCCTGGCCGAAGAGGAAGAAGCGCAGGAAGTTGGCGAACGGATTGCCCTCGGTCCACTCGAAGTAGATGTGCGGGGTGCAGTTCGTGCTGTCCCGGACGTGGAGGAGGAGCGCGGCCAGGGCGTTGGGGATGGACGCGGACTCCAGGGTGAGGACGCGGTAGCGGCCGTGCAGCACCTCGCCGCGCACGGTCAGGCTCGCCTCGAACTCGGAGGGGTCGGTGACGGTGACCTCGACGAAGACGAAGTCCTCCTGCTCGGGCATGTCGTTGTCGGCGCGGATCTGCTCGATCTTGTCCCGGTACTCGGCCTTGTCCCGGTGGCCGGGCTCGTTGGCGATGAACCGCATCTTGCGGCTGGCCATGTCCCGGACGAATCGTTCCGCCAGTGGGTCGAGCGTCACGCTGGTCACCCGCAGCTCGAAGGCGCGGGCGAGCCGGGACAGCAGCGAGACCAGGATGATGCCGGCGATGAAGCAGGCACCGATCTTCACACCGTCCGGGCGCTCGATGACGTTCACGACGGTCGTGTAGAGGAACACGGCCGAGATCACGCCGAACCCGACGGTCCAGTTGCGCTGTCCGGCCTTGTGCGCCGCGATGGTCACCGCGATCGCGGCCGAGCTGATCAGCACCAGCACACCGGTGGCGTAGGCGCCGCCCTGCTTGTCGACGTTGGCGTCGAAGATCCAGGTCACCAGGAACGCGACGAGGGTGAAGACGATCACCATGGGGCGTACCGCGCGCGCCCAGTGCGGGGCCATGCCGTAGCGGGGCAGGTAGCGCGGCATCAGGTTCAGCAGGCCCGCCATCGCGGAGGCGCCGGCGAACCACAGGATGGCGATGGTCGAGATGTCGTAGACCGTTCCGAAGGCGCCGCCGAGGTACTGGTGCGCGAGGTAGGCGAGGGCACGGCCGTTGGCCGGGCCGCCCGTCTTGAAGTCCTGCTCCGGGATCAGCAGCGTGGTGATGAAGCTGGTGGCGATCAGGAAGCAGCTCATGATGAGCGCCGCGGTCGTGAGCAGCTTCTTGGTGTCCCGGATCCGGCCGGTCGGCTTGTCCTCGGTGTCCCCGGCGTCGCCCTGGACGTGCGGCATGACGGCGACACCGGTCTCGAAGCCGGACAGGCCGAGGGCGAGTTTCGGGAACACGATCAGCGCCACGCCCACCATGACGAACACGTTGCCGTGCTCCGCCGTCAGGGCGGTCGTCCAGTCGGTGACCACGTGCCCGGCGGTGACGACGTGCCACAGGCCGACGGTCACGACGACCAGGTTGAGGGCGAGGTAGATGCCGACCAGGGCGACCGCGACACCGATCGCCTCCAGGAAGCCCTTGAGGAACACCGCGCCGAGCAGCGCCACCAGGAACAGCGTGATCACCATCTGGTGGCCGTGCAGGGTGCTGGTCAGATGGGGGTTCTCCACCAGGTGGGTGGAGGCGTCGGCGGCCGACAGGGTGATGGTGATGAGGAAGTCGGTGGCCGCGAAGCCCAGCAGGGTGAGCACGAACAGCTTGCCCTGCCAGAACGACAGCAGCCGCTCCAGCATCGCGATGGAGCCCTCGCCGTGCGGGCTCTCCTCGGCCACCCGGCGGTAGACCGGCAGGGCGCCGGCCAGGGTGACGACGACCAGCACGATGGTCGCGATCGGCGACAGCAGACCGGCCGCGAGGGCCGCGATACCCGGCTGGTAGCCGAGGGTCGAGAAGTAGTCGACACCGGTCAGGCACATCACGCGCCACCAGCGCTGGCCCTTGTGCGGGGGCTCGGGTTCGGCGTGGGGGCCGGTGTGGCCGCCGTGCTTGCCCATGTCGGACAGCCCCTCCAGCATCCAGTTGCGCAAGCGACTGGGAGGGGGGTGCTCGGTCGTGGCCATCGGCGTGCTCCTGTGTGCGGCTCAGCTCTTTTCCGGCCATCACGCGGACGGCGGCACCAGCGTAAGCAGAGAGTGACGCCTGGGCCCATGGATCCGGGCTCGGGAGGCGTCAATCTTGCGTTAAGAATGGCGTGAGAGCAGCGGAGCCGCATCAAGAAGGCGAGGCCGCAGCCGGTTGCCGGGAGCACGGCCGTCCGGGGCAACGGCCCGCGGCGCGGGGCCGGGGCGGCCACCGAGTGTCATGTCCTGGGCCCGCTCACCACCTCACTCCAGACCGGAGGCCCGGAACACACCCAGGGCCGTTTCGCGCTCGATACGGCGGGCGAGGCGGTGCAGCGCGGTCGTCCCGCACAGCAGGGTGCCCGCCGCCTCGGACACCCGGGCACCCTCGTCGAGGAGGTACCACAGACCGGGATTGCGGATCAGCACCTCGGGGTCGACCTCGACCCGGTTGCCGAGGGCGTCGCGCAGCACCAGCCGCTGGGACACGCCGTCCAGCGGGCGCACCGCGATCAGCAGATCCGTGCGGACCCGGCGGGTGCGCAGCAGACGACGGGTGGCCAGCCAGCCGGTACCGGCCGAGACCCGTACCGGGTACAGGACGAGGAAGAGCAGCAGCGCGACGGCGACCCACAGGGCGCCGCGCCACCAGGTGAGGGAGCCGGCCGCCCAGTCGACGAACAGCAGCAGGCCGAGCAGGACACCGGCGCAGCGGACGGACGCGCGCGTGTCCGCTTCCCAGTCACGGTCGGCCACGACGCCGACGGTGCCGGCCGGGTACGGACCCGTGCGCCGGGAGTGGGTGTCGTCGCGATGCCTCATGTCTGCGACGGTAGACAGGGCCGGCCCCCGCGGAGCAGGGCCGCAGCCTACCTTGACGGTGTCCTGACGGCCGTCGGGCCCATTTTGACGCGATGCAGGCGCCCGTCGTCCGGAGCGTTCCCGGCGCGGCCGTCACAGACCCCGGATGTCCATGCGCAGATGCCAGGTGTTGCGCCGGTGGACGGAGAGCAACTGCGCCTCCAGCGGGGACGGGGGCACCGCCAGCACCGGGCAGACCGCGTGTGCCAGGCAGTGCCGGGAGACCCGGCCCGAGAAGGCGCGCTGCAGACCGCGTCGACCGGCGCCCACGACCAGGACGTCGTCCTCCCGGTTCGCGGTCGCCACCAGGGCCGGGCCGGGGGCGCCACGGACGATGACGGCGTGCATCGGTACACCGGGGGTGTTCCCGCCGAAGATCTCCTCGAGCACGGAGGCCAGCCGCTGCCCGGCCAGCCGCTGCCAGTCCTCGACCAGCAGACCGGCGGCGGGGGAGCGGCGCGCCGCGGGATCACCGCCCGGCGGTTCCCAGGCCAGCACCGGCCACAGTTCGGCTCCCAGCCGGCGGGCCAGCGCGGTGGCCCGCCGCAGGGCCGTGACGCTGCCCAGGGATCCGCTCACACCGACCACCACCCGAGCGGTCGCCGAGGCGTCGTATCCGGACATCACTCCACCGTTCCTCGCGGGCGACGCCGAGGGCTCTCGCGCGGACGTGCCCGCCCTGCAAGGCGGTTGCTTCCTTCCATCCCACTCCCGAAGCGGCGATTCGACCAGCCGGGCCGACGGTGTTCTTCTGGCGGCTGCCGACGGGCCGCCGTACCCGCGCACGGCTACCTGCGGCCGCCCGCCCCGTCCGCCACCGGGACTCGGCACCGCGATCGAAACTCTCGACGACGCCCTGCTGTTCCACGGGACCGAGGCCGTGCCCGTGCTGCTCGGCGTTCCGGCGCCGGCCGCCCAAGCGCCCGTCGAAGGTCCGCCGGCAGGCGGCGACTTCACCGGCCCGGTGCCGGCACTGTTCCCCGCGACCGGAGGTGGTCGCGGGGACGGTGGCCGCGACCGCCGGATCGGCCTGCTGCGCCGACGCGCCGCGGAACTCCCGCGGACCGCGGGGCCGTTCACGCCGGCCGTCGACATCGACGCGACCGCGGCCCCGGATCCGCGGCGGTTCCGACACCCCCGCCTGAGGCCGGGCGGCACTCGAGTGGCGAGAGTGGCTGGACCACGCCTCCGCGACCTGCTGAGCACCGAGGTCAATGCGTTGAACGATCCAGCGGCATGCGGGCGGCGGCGGCCCGGCTTCTCTCGGCCCGGGGCCTTCTCCCCGGCCACTCCGAAAGCTTCGAAGGAGCGCACGAGGGGCGACCCTGCACTGTCCCGCCGCGGCTTCCTGGCGGCTTCCGTGGCCGCCGGGCTCGGGGTGAGCGCACTGAGCGGCTGCGGCGGGCGCGGGCCTGCCGTGGGACGAGCAGCTGGACCCCGAACCGGCGTACCGGGCGCCAGGGGGCGCTGCGACAGCGTCCGGTTACCGCCTGTAGCCGCCCCGGGACACAGGTCGGGGCCGGTGCGCACGGGATGTGTGCGGCCGGCCCCTCGGGTCGCTCTCGCTCTCGCTCCGCTCAGGCAGCGGTCATCACCTGCTCCGCACCGAGCGGACGGTGCGGAGCGATGACCCTGCCGTCGGGCAGCAGCTCACCGGTGTCCTCGAAGAGCAGGACGCCGTTGCACAGCAGACTCCATCCCTGCTCCGGGTGGTGCGCCACGAGACGGGCGGACTCCCGGTCGGCGGACTCGGCTGGTGGACACGGCGGCTGGTGCTGGCACATGGGCGGGATCTTTCGCTCTGTCGTGGTCATGGCCGTCCCCCCGTGGTGATAAGTCGGTCGGAACCCAGTGTTGCCCTCCGGGCGGCATTCCGCAGGGATTTCGCAGCACCGCTTCTCACTGGTTCATGACGCGTCACCCGCCCGGACGGTTCAGTCGAAGTGCACTGTCACTTCGGGTGGTTCGCAGTGGCCGGATAGGGCTAGTCCATGCAGGCCAGGCCCGCTGACATGGGCGTACCCCGCTTGCCTTGCGGGCAGCGGGGTACGCGCGGCGTGCGTCAGGCGGCGGGCGAGTCGAGCACGGGCGGCCCGAGCAGGGGAAGGGGAGTCGCACGATGGGTCAGCACCGGAAGCAACTCGGTCACCGGGAACGGCCGGTGCGCCGGTATGCCGGGCGGGGTCGGCGCCAGCGGGACGAGCAGGTCGGTGCCCACCGGGTGCCCCTCGGCTCCGTCGGCGGTGAGGTCGCCGTGCAGCCACAGGGTGAGCATGTACAGGCCGGGCACGGACAACAGCCTTGCCTGGTACGGCTGTTGCAGCGCCTCGGCCTGGTGCAGGGCGCGCTCGGTGGAGGCGACGTACGGGCCTTCGAAGAAGTGCGAGAAGGCCCAGCCGTCGGGCGTGAGCATGGTCTCCGCCGCGGCCACCGCCCGGTCGCCGCAGCGGATCAGGAAGCGCCAGCCGGCCAGCCGGGTCGCGGACAGGCCCTGGGCGGTGATCCGGTCCAGCACGTGCACCGGCAGCGGGAGTTCGGGTGTCGTCGGGCCCTGCGCGGCACGCAGGGAGGGGGTGCGGGCCTCACGGACCGCGGTGGGGGAACCCAGGGCGGTCAGGACGGAGCGCAGGGCAGGCGCGGGGGCAGGGGGCACGTGCAGCGGCATGTGGGTCGCCTCTCTCGTACGACAGGCGCGACGGCGCGAGGAGGGATGGGGCGAGGGGTGGGGCGGACGGCGCTGTCTGCTCACGCAAGGCCGGAAGGGGTGAGGCCCGGGTCGGTGAACAAGGGTGCGGCTCGGCCTGCCGCCCGTCATGGGACGGCCTGAACACGGCAGGAACCAGGACCGAGGGTGTCACCCTTCTGCCTTGTGGGCGAAGTTTATACGACGCGTGTTCGGCCGATGTTTCGTCTATCCCATTTCCGGAAGCCCCGCAAGGCGGTAATACGCCGCAGATTTGCGGGACTCCTCCCGATTTCCCGCCCGCCTGCCGCCGCTGACCTCGTCATACGCGCCGGTAACGGTCGGCCGAATGTCATCGGCGTTTTTCACGAGGCGATGCGGGCACCCGAAGGTGCAGGCTGCGGCATGCCTCGTGAATGTGCCGCGGGGAACATTTCGAAAGAGTAGCGGGCGCCCGGCCCGCACGGGACGTTATCGATCGCTTCCGCTGGGCATCATCCCCCCTGACCCGGGAGCCCCGGCGGCCGGATCGCCGGCCCGCCCATCCGAGGAGGGACACTTCGATGGGGGAGAAGGTCGTGGCAGGGCAGTTCGACCTGTCCGATCGCCAGCGCTACCGTGAAAAGCTCCAGAAGTGCCTGACGGGACTGGAGCGACTGCTGCGCGAGAAGCGATTCGACCGTCCCAAGAACCTCATGGGAGTCGAGATCGAATTGAATCTCGCCGGGCCCGACGGTATGCCGAAAATGTTGAACGGGCAGGTACTGGAGCGCATCGCGAGCCGCGATTTCCAAACAGAACTCGCCATGTTCAACCTGGAAGTCAACATCGCGCCGCACCGCTTGGGCGGCCGGGTATTCGACCGGCTCGCCGAGGAACTGCGCACCTCCCTGGCCTACGCCGACCGCAAGGCCGCAGAGGTGGACGCGGGCATCGTCATGATCGGCATCCTGCCCACCCTCGACCGCGACGACCTGGTCTCCTCCAACCTCTCCGAGGTCGACCGCTACACCATGCTCAACGAGCAGATCGTGGCCGCGCGCGGCGAGGACTTCCGGCTCGACATCGAGGGGGTGGAGCACCTCGTCTGCACGTCCAGGTCGATCGTCCCGGAGGCCGCGTGCACCTCTCTGCAGCTGCACCTCCAGGTCACTCCGGCCCGGTTCGCGGACGTGTGGAACGCGGCGCAGGTGGCGTGCGCCGCGCAGATCGCCGTCGGGGCCAACTCGCCGTTCCTGTTCGGTCACGAACTGTGGCGAGAGTCCCGGCCGCCGCTGTTCCTGCAGTCCACCGACACCCGCCCGCCGGAACTCCAGGCGCAGGGGGTGCGTCCGCGCACCTGGTTCGGTGAGCGCTGGATCAGCTCGGCGTACGACCTGTTCGAGGAGAACCTGCGCTATTTCCCCGCCCTGCTGCCGATCTGCGACGACGAGGACCCGCTGGAGGTCGTCGAGGCGGGCGGCACACCACGACTCGCCGAACTGGTGCTGCACAACGGCACGATCTACCGCTGGAACCGGCCGGTCTACGGCATCGCCGACGGCGTCCCGCACCTCAGGGTGGAGAACCGGGTGCTGCCGGCCGGGCCGACCATCACCGACGTGATCGCCAACGCGGCCTTCTACTACGGCCTGGTGCGCGCCCTGGCCGAGGACTCCCGGCCGGTGTGGACCCGGTTGCCCTTCGCGGCGGCCGAGGCCAACTTCGACGCGGCGTGCCGGTACGGCATCGACGCGCGGTTCGTGTGGCCCCGCCGGGCACGCTACGGCGGCACGGGCGAGGTCGACGCCGTCACCCTGGTCCGCGACGAGCTGCTGCCGCTGGCCTCGGCCGGGCTGGAGGCGTGGGGCGTGGAGGCGGCCGACCGCGATCTCTACCTGGGCGTCATCGAGGAGCGCTGCCGGCGCCGGGTGAACGGGGCGTCCTGGCAGGCGGCCACGTTCCACCGGGCGCTGGAGCAGGGGCTGACCCGCGAGGCGGCGCTGGCCGCTACGACACGGAGGTATGCCGAGCTGATGCACGTGGGGGAGCCGGTGCACACGTGGCCGGTGGGGTTGCCGGAGGCGGTTCCTCTGGGATGAGAGCCGGTGGTGCCCGGACGGAGCGTGGTGCAGGCCGCCGCTCCCCGCCGTAGTCGCCGCGGGCCGTCGTGTCGGGCGGCGACCGCGGCGGCGGGCAAGGACGGGCGGACGCTGCCGGCGGATCTCCGTCTGCGATCCTTGCGAGGCAGAGGTGGGCCCGTGGGCCCATGAGCCGGCTGGAGGCAGGGGTGCAGGTGGAGACTGACTCGTTGGCTGATCCGGGGGTACGGGAGCGCGACCCGCGCCGGGTCCTGCGGGACGAGACGCTGCTCGTCCTGGGGCTCTCGCTCGGAGCGAGCGGGGTCTCCGCGCTGATCAGCTTCGTCGGCTCGGTCACCAAGCCGGGTGGCCTGAAGGACCAGGCCGCCACCCTCAACGCCTCGGCCGCGCCCGGCCGCCCCTGGCTGGACCTGGCCTGGCAGCTGTTCGGTATCGCCACCGCGCTGGTCCCCGTCGCCCTCGTCGCCCACCTGCTCATGCGCGAGGGCGGCAGCCTGCGCACCCTCGGCTTCGACCGCACCCGCCCCTGGCCCGACCTCTCCAGGGGCGCGGGCGTCGCGGCCGTGATCGGCAGCACCGGCATCGCCTTCTACCTGGCCGCCCGCGGCCTCGGCTTCAACCTCACGGTCGTCCCCGAGGCGCTGCCGGACGTGTGGTGGAAGTTCCCGGTGCTGATCCTGTCCGCCCTGCAGAACGCGATCCTCGAAGAGGTGATCGTGGTCGGCTATCTGCTGCGCAGGCTGGGCCAGTTGGGCTGGACCCCCGGGACCGCGCTGGTGGCCAGCGCCGTGCTGCGCGGCTCGTACCACTTCTACCAGGGCATCGGCGGTTTCCTCGGCAACATGGTCATGGGCGTGGTGTTCGTGTACCTGTACCGCCGCTGGGGGAGGGTCGGCCCGCTGGTCGTCGCGCACTCCCTGCTCGACATCGGGGCGTTCGTCGGCTACGCCCTTCTCGCGGGCAAGGTCGGCTGGCTGCCGACGGCCTGAACACCGACACCGACCGGACCGGCGGAGGCGGACGGGCCGCGGCCCCGCGTCCTCCACGGGGCCGCGGCGCAGGGAGCCGCCGCTCGTATCCTTCACGGGGCCACGGTGCAGGGGCCGCTGCTCGCATCCTTCACCGTGCCAGGGTGCAGGCGGTCCCCCGCGAACCTTCACCGTCCCGGGAAACAGGCGGTCACACTCGCATCCTTCACCGTCCCGGGGGCGCAGGCGGTCCCTCACATGCTCCGCGGGCCGCGGCGCGGGTGGGTGCCGCCGGCTTCCTTCAGTGGTCGACGGTGCAGGCGGGCCGCCGTCGTGCGTCCTCGAGGCGGTCGCGGTGCAGGCGGCCGCCGCCCGCGTCTCTCACTGGCTCGCGGGCACGCGGAGCCCCCCGCATCATCCGCGGGTTGTGGCGCGGGCGGGTGCCGCCGGCTTCCTTCAGGGGCCCATGGGGTCAGTGGCCCATGGGTGCGGGTGGGGCGCCGCAACCTGCTCCGGTACGGAAGCAGGCAGCCGGCCCCCCATCCGCCGGATCACGGCGCGGTGTCCGTTCAGGCGAGTAGTTCGCCCTCGATGACCGTGGTCGCGCGGCCCGTGAGCAGGGTGCGGTCGCCGCGCAGGCCGGTGCGGACCAGGCCGGTACGGCGGGAGGCCTGCAGCCCGGTGAGGTCTTCGCGGCCGAGGCGCGCGGACCAGTGCGGGGCGAGCGCGGTGTGGGCGCTGCCGGTGACCGGGTCCTCGTCGATGCCGACGTTCGGGAAGAAGCAGCGCGAGACGAAGTCGTAGCCGCGGGAGGCGTCGTCGGCGCGGGCGGTCGCGATGATGCCGCGCGCGGAGTAGCCGCCGAGGGACCTGTGGTCCGGTGCGAGGCCGAGGACCGTCTTCTCGTCGGCCAGCTCCACCAGGAGGTCACCGACGTTCGGACCGGTGTCGAAGGCGGCGACCGGCTGCGCGCCTAGCGCCTCGGCGACCCCGGCGGGGATCTCGGCCGGGGTGAGCGGGGCGGTCGGGAAGTCGAGGGTGATCGAGCCGTCCTCGGCGGGAGTGGCGCTGAGTACGCCGCTGCGGGTGGCGAACCGCACCGGGCCCGCGTGGGCGCCGGTGGTGTGCAGGACGTGGGCCGCGGCGAGCGTGGCGTGCCCGCACATCGCCACCTCGGCGACGGGCGTGAACCAGCGCAGCGCCCAGTCCGCCTCGCCGCCCTCGGGGAGCCGGTGGGCGAACGCCGTCTCGGCGTGGTTGACCTCCATGGCGACGTTCTGGAGCCAGTCGTCGTCGGGGAAGACGTCGTCCAGGAGCACGACTCCGGCCGGGTTGCCGGCGAAGGGGCGGTCGGTGAAGGCGTCCACGATTCGAATGCGCATGACGCCGACGCTAGTGGCTGCGCCGGGCGCCGGCCCAAGGCCAATTCACGAACGCTGGCACGTTTCCCGCACACCGGCTGCATGCACCCGCGCCCACGGGGCGAGTCGCGCGATGCCGAACGCCGCCTCCGGCACGAAGAACTGTCGCGGCCCCGCCCGGTGCACCTGATCCCGGGCAACACCGAGGGCACGCGGGGGCGTTCGGCCGTGGTCGACCGGCGGCCCGCCGCTGGGCCGGTCCGGCTCAGGCGTTGGGCAGCCGGCCCTTCTCCGGCTCACCGGCGGGCACCGGCTCCAGCACGGCGACATCCATCGGGCCGTCCAGCTCGCCGGCGATCTCCGCACCCAAGGCGGCCAGGACCGGTCCGGCCGAGTGGGCGTCGAGGGCGGCCTGGTCGGCCCAGTTCTCCACGACAGTGACGCGGTCGTCGCCGGCGTGGACGGCGTAGAGCAGACAGCCGGGCTCGGCGTGCACGGCGGCAGTGTGCCGACGGAACGCCGCGAGCACCTCCTCCCGGCGGCCGGGCTTGGTCCGGAGGGTGGCGACGACGATGGGCACGGGAACTCCTCGGGTTCGGACCTGTCCGTATCACGGACACGATCTCGGTGGTCACAAGAACCCTATGTCAGCAGCTCTGTTCGGAGCCGTGGGGCTGGGCCCGGCCGGGGGTGGTGGGCTGCGCCGGCCCCCGGAACCGCCCGCGGGGAAGGGTCTTGTCTTGCGATCGGTTCCGATATATCGTTGAGGCATCGCGAACGATACGCGATGCAGACGTGACAGATCATCGAAGGAATGGAGTGATCGCGATGCGTACCCACGGATTCGAGCGTGGACACCGGCACGAGGGCCATGGCCTGCGCGGCATGGGCGGCTTCGACGGGCGGCGGGCCGCCTTCGGGCCCTTCGGTCCGGGCGGTCCGGGGTTCGGCCCCGGCGGACCTGGGTTCGGTCCCGGTCCCTGGGGGCCCCGGGGGCGCGGTGGCCCGAGGGGGCGGGCGCGGCGCGGTGACGTGCGGGCCTCGATCCTGGCCCTGCTCAAGGACCGCCCCATGCACGGCTACGAAATGATCCAGGAGATCGCCGAACGCAGCGGCGGCGCATGGAAGCCCAGCCCCGGCTCGGTGTACCCCACCCTCCAGATGCTGGAGGACGAGGGTCTGATCGCCAGCGAGAGCGAGGGCGGCAAGAAGCTGTTCGCCCTCACCGAGGACGGGCGCGCCGTGGCCGGCGAGGTCCCGGACGCCCCTTGGGAGGAGGCCTCGCGCGGGGTGGACTGGGAGGCGCTCGGTGAGATCCGCCAGGCCGGCTTCGGTCTGATGGAGGCCTTCGGGCAGGTCTGGAAGACCGGCAGCAAGGAGCAGCGGGACAAGGCACTGGCCGTCATCAACGAGGCCCGCAAGAAGCTGTATCTGATCCTCGCCGACGAGCACTGAGGCTCGCGGGCGGGGAAGGCGCCCCGCGCGGATCACCGCGCGGGGCGCCTTCGCGTGCCCGGCCCGCCGGGGCTCAGGCGACCAGGCCGGCCAGCTTGCGCAGCGACTCGTTCAGCGCGGCCGTCGCCGAGTCCTTCAGTTTGCCCGCCATCAGCGACACCGCGGCGCCGGTGAACTCGCCGTCGATGCGAACGCTCGTGGCGTCGCCGTCGGGGACGAGGGTGTAGCGGGTGGCGACCGTCACCGCCATCGGGCCCTTGCCCCGGATGGCGAACACCCGCGCCGGTTCCAGCTCCTCGATGGTCCAGTCGACCTCGGCCGGGAAGCCCATCAGCTTCATGTTCTCCTGGAACGTCCCGCCCACGGCCAGCGTGTCCGGCCCGCCCTTGGGGAAGCTGGTGTGGGTGGCGTTCCACTCGCCGTACGACGACCAGTCGGTGAGCCGGTTCCACACCTTCTCGGCCGGTGCCTCGATGCGTGCCTCCGCGCTGACTTCGGCCATGCGACCACCCCTTCGGATCCGGCGTAGCGGGCTACGGTGTCGCGGAACGTAGCCGTTGGGGCGTGAACATTCAATACTGATGAACCGTCAGGAACGGTGGGTGTCCGCAGGCGGGCGGACCCGGTACGCGTACGGGTCGCCGTTGGCCGGGGATCGCCCGGATCTCCTCCCTGAGGATGAGATCCGGGCGGGCGATGTCCACTCTGTGTGGGACGCAAAGATGGTTCCGCTCGTGGATGACTCGGCTCGTTGAGGCTGATGGGGTAGAGGATGTGCAACCCCGTACCGCCCGCCGGACCGCCCACGACGAGGCGGCCGCGCACATGGACGACGATGCCGCGCTCGGCGCCGAGCTGGCAGCGGTGGTCGCCGGTGCCCGCCGCAGGGCCGTCCGGGACGGCGACCGGCACATCGACACCGCGCATCTGCTGCACTCCCTGCTGGAACACGACCCCGAGGTGCGGAACGCCGTCGGCGGGCCGCCGCAGCTCGCCCGGCTGCTCGGCTACCTCGTGCAGCGCAGCATCGGCTACGGACTGCGCTGGCAGGGCAGCGTGGAGGACTCCGGTGCGCTCGCCGTCGTCCCCGCCGCGGTCGTCCGCGGCGTCCGGGACCCCAGGGACGCCGCCGGCTGGTCGCCCGCCGCGGCCGCCGCGCTGGCCGGTGCCCGCGAGCGCGCCCGGCTGCGCGGCGAACCCCGTGTCCACGGCATCGACCTCCTCGCCGCCCTCACCGCGGACCCCGCCTCCCGGGCCGTCGAGGTCCTGGAGCGCGCCGGGATCCGCGACCTGGACAGCCGGATCGCAGCCGGCGGAGGAGAGTACGACGGCGCCGCCCGCTGAGACCGCCCCCCGCGTCCAGCCCCTGAGACAGGTGTCAACGGGGGTGACGCTCATGTCGCCGCCTGTCATCATGTGCCGGTGCATACGTCAGAGAGCAGTCAGGGCAGCCGCGGCAAGGGCGTCGGGCTCGGTCTCGCGCTCGCCTCGGCGCTCGCCTTCGGCGGGTCCGGGGTGGCCGCCAAACCGTTGATCGAGGCGGGACTCGACCCGCTCGACGTGGTCTGGCTGCGGGTGGCCGGCGCCGCCCTCGTCATGCTGCCGCTCGCCGTGCGGCACCGTGCGCTGCTGCGCCGCCGTCCCGCGCTGCTCGCCGGGTTCGGCCTCCTCGCCGTCGCCGGGGTCCAGGCCTGCTACTTCGCCGCGCTTTCCCGGATACCGGTGGGTGTGGCGCTGCTCGTCGAGTACCTGGCTCCCGCGCTGGTGCTGGGCTGGGTGCGGTTCGTACAGCGGCGGCCCGTGACCCGCGCCGCCGCGCTCGGTGTCGTCCTCGCCGCCGGCGGCCTCGCCTGCGTGGTGGAGGTGTGGTCGGGGCTGAGCTTCGACGCCCTGGGCCTGCTGCTCGCGCTCGGCGCCGCCTGCTGCCAGGTCGGCTACTTCGTCCTGGCCGACCAGGGCAGCGACGCGGGCGACGAGGCACCGGACCCGCTCGGCGTCATCGCCTACGGCCTGCTCATCGGGGCCCTCGTCCTGACGGCCGTCGCCCGCCCCTGGAACATGCGCTGGTCGGTGCTCACCGGCTCCGCGCACATGAACGGCACCGCCGTACCGGCCCTCGCCCTGCTCGGCTGGATCGTGTTCGTGGCCACCGTCGTCGCGTACGTCACCGGTGTGCTGTCGGTGCGGCGGCTGTCCCCGCAGGTCGCCGGTGTCGTCGCCTGCCTCGAGGCGGTCATCGCGACCGTGCTGGCCTGGGTGCTGCTCGGCGAGCACCTGTCGGCGCCGCAGATCGCCGGCGGTGTGGTCGTCCTGCTCGGTGCCTTCATCGCCCAGTCGTCCACCCCGGCCAAGGGTTCCCCCCAGCCGGTGGCCGGGGGCGGCGGGGCCGAACGTGAGTTGTCGGCCCGCGGTACGGCCGCATAAGGTGCCGGTCATGCCGTCCACGCTCGTCCTTCCGCCCCCGGCCGCCTGAGGCGGGCCTCCGGGACACCAGCCCCGCGCGTGTGCGCCGGGCCGGACGGTGCTGCCCGCAGATGAAGTCCGCGCGTCCCGCTCCAGCGGGTCGCCCTCGAACTTCCGCATCCCCTGGGTTGCGTTTCTGCGGAGAGATCCCTTGACGACGTCGAACACTGCTTCTGGCCTGCCCGTCGGGCGTGGCCTGCTCTACCTGATCATCACCGGTGCCGCCTGGGGCACCGCCGGGGCCGCCGCCTCCCTGGTCTACCGGACCAGTGACATGGGCGCCTTCGGACTGTCCTTCTGGCGCTGCGCGCTCGGCCTCGTCCTGCTGCTCGCCGGACGCGGACTGCGCCCGCGCGCCCGCCCGGCCACCACCGAACCCCTGCTCCGCAGGACCGGCAAGGTCCTCGCCACCGGCCTCGGTCTGGCCGTCTTCCAGACCGCCTACTTCGCCGCAGTGGAGTCGACCGGACTGGCCGTGGCCACCGTCGTCACCCTCGGCGCGGGCCCCGTGCTCATCGCGCTCGGCGCCCGTCTGCTGCTCGGGGAACGGCTCGGTGCCGGCGGGGTGCCGGCCGTCGCCGGGGCGCTCGCCGGGCTGGCCGTCCTGACCTTCGGCGGCTCGGCCGCCACCGTGCGGCCCGCGGGTGTCCTCCTCGCGCTCGCCTCGGCCGCGGGCTACGGCACCATGACCCTGCTGACCCGCTGGTGGGGGAGGGGCGGCGGCGCCGACGCCTCCGGCACCACCGTGGGGGCCTTCGCGGTGACCGGCCTGTGTCTGCTGCCGTTCGCCCTGCACGAGGGCCTGCTCCCGCACACCGCCCACCCGGCCCGGCTGCTGTGGCTGCTCGTCTACATCGCCGCCGTGCCCACGGCCCTCGCGTACGCGCTCTACTTCGCCGGGGCGGCCGTCGTACGGTCCGCCACCGTCTCCGTGATCATGCTGCTGGAACCGGTGACCGCGGCCGTGCTCGCCGTCGCCCTGCTCGGCGAGCGGCTGACGGGGAGCACCACGGCGGGCACCCTGCTCCTGCTCGGCGCCGTCGCGGGCCTCGCCGTGGGCGAGGCC
>NZ_JBSFKD010000033.1:33585-112046 GCF_053598395.1 Streptomyces sp. NPDC001135
CGGCGCGCGCGGCGCCCGGCGCGGGCGGGGGGGCGGGGGGCCCCCCCCGCGCCCCCCCCGCCCCCCGGGCGGGCGCCGCCGGGGGCCGGCGCGGGGCCCCCCCCCGCCGGGGCGGCGGCCGGGAGTCGGTCCCGGGGTAGGCCCCGGTCCTGGGTTCAGCGGGTCTGCAGGTAGTCCGGCAGCTCGACGCCGGCCGCCAGGTCGGCGTTGGGCACCGGCGCGTCGTAGCCCTTGCGGAGCGGGACGACGCCGGCCCAGTGCGGCAGCGCGAGGTCCTCCGGCTCGTCGTTCGCGCCGCCGGTGCGGACCTTGGCCGAGACCTCGTCCAGGTCCAGGCGGATCACCGCGGTGGCGGCCAGCTCCTTCTTGTTCGCGGGCCGGGAGTCGGCGGCGCGGCCCGGCACGACGTGGTCCACCAGCGCGTCCAGCGCCACCCGCCGCTCCTCGGGGTCGGTGACCTGGCGCGCGACGCCGTGCACCACCACGGAGCGGTAGTTGATGGAGTGGTGGAAGGCGGAGCGCGCCAGCACCAGCCCGTCCACGTGGGTGACCGTCAGACACACCCGCAGGCCCGGGTCGGCCTCGCCGGTCATCCGCAGCGGGCGGGAACCGGTGGACCCGTGCACGTAGAGCCGCTCACCGACCCGGCCGTACAGCGTCGGCAGCACCACCGGTGCCCCGTCGCGGACGAAGCCCAGGTGGCACACGTACCCCTCGTCGAGTATCGCGTGCACCAGCTCCTTGTCGTACGACGCCCGGTCCGCGGAGCGGGTGGGCACGGTGCGGTCGGTCGGGGTGTAGGCGGCGGCCTGGGTTTCCTCGGTCGTCCCCTGCATGACGGTCCCTCCATGGCGAGCATCGGCGTGCGTTGTGGTGCAGATTGCACTAGTGCATAATGTTCTTTGTGCTAGGAGAGTATCCCATTGAAGGGCGGGGCGCAGCCGAGATCGCGGCCAGCGTCGAACGCGCGGTCGGAACCGGAGACCTGCAGCCGGGTCAACTGCTGCCTCCCATGCGGGAGTTGGCGACCCGGCTCGGCGTGAACCCCAACACCGTCGCGGCCGCCTACCGCACCCTGCGCGAGCGCGGAGTGATCGAGACGGCCGGCCGCCGGGGCAGCCGCATCCGGCCCAAGCCGGCCACCACCGGCCGTGAGGAACTGCGCGTGGAGGTCCCCGACGGAGGCCGCGACCTGGCCACCGGCGACCCCGACCGGGCCCTGCTGCCCCGCCTCGCCCCGGCCCTGGCCGCGGCGGCCGAGGAGGGCGACCGGCGGCCCGTCCTGTACGGCGGCGATCCGGTCGACCCGGACCTCGTGCGCCTCGCCCGCGCCGAACTCGACGCCGACGGCGTCCCCGACGGCCCGCTGACGGTGACCTCCGGCTCCCTCGACGCCATCGAGCGCGTCCTCGCCGCGCACCTCAAACCGGGCGACGCGGTCGCCGTCGAGGACCCCGGCTGGGGCAGCGTCCTCGACCTGGTCCCCGCCCTGGGGCTGCGCACGGTCCCGGTGGGCGTGGACGACGACGGACCGAGCCCCGACGACCTGCGTCACGCCCTGGAGGCGGGGGCCCGTGCCCTGATCGTCACCGACCGCGCGCAGAACCCGACCGGCGCCTCGGTGACCGCGACACGCGCGCGTGCCCTGCGCGCGGTCCTGCGCGAGCACCCGCAGACCCTGCTGATCGAGGACGACCACGGCCACGGCATCGTCGACCTCCCGCTGCACCCCCTGGCGGGCACCACCCGCCACTGGGCCGTCGTCCGCTCCGCCTCCAAGGCCTACGGCCCCGACCTGCGGGTGGCCGTCCTCACCGGCGACCCGGTCACCGTCGACCGGGTGCGGGGCCGTCAGCGCCTGGGACCGGGCTGGGTGAGCCTGCTGCTGCAGCGGACCGTGGTCCGGCTGTGGACCGAGGGCGCGGTGGACCGGGTGGCGGTGGCACGGGCGTACGGGGCGCGGAGAGACCCACTGGTCGACGCGCTGGCGGAGCGCGGGGTCGTCGCCCACGGCCGCAGCGGCATGAACGTGTGGATCCCGGTCCCGGACGAGACGGGTGCGGTGGCCCGTCTCCTCCAGCAGGGCTGGGGGGTCGCTCCGGGCGCCCGTTTCCGCCTGAACAGCGGCCCGGCGATCCGGATCACGATCTCGACGCTCACACAGGAGGACATCGGCCCCTTGGCGGACGCGGTGGCGGCGGCGGTACGCCCCTCCCCGGCCCGCGCCTACGGCTAGACGAATGAGTCCGATGTCTGACGGTGTGCTGTTGGCGCCACGGCATAATGATCAGCAGGGCGCTGTCGCGGAACGCCGGTGCTTCAACGGGGAGTTGATATGCAGAGCGCGAATGGTGAAGCCACCCTCGTCATAGCCGTGGTGGTTGTCGGCCTGGTGGTGCGTCGGCAGCTTCGCACCCGTCCGGTGCGGCGATACGGCTCGCTGATCGGACCCGCGATCCTCGGTGTCCTCGGCGCCGTGGGAATCGCCTTCGGTATCGCCTCGGTCGTCAAGTACCGTGCGCTCCCCGTACCGTCCCTCGTCCTCTTGGTGGCGAGTCTGGGCGTTGCGGCGGCGCTCGGCGCGGTGAGAGCCCGGACCGTACAGGTCTGGTGTGGGCCCGAGGGAGAGGCCCTGCGCAAGGGTTCGGCGGCGACGACCGGACTGTGGCTCGCCTCTGTGGGCGTACACATCGGTCTGGCCCTGTGCATCGACCACGCGGCCGGAGCCGGAATGCTGGGGACCGCGTCGCTTTACGCCTATCTGGCCTTCGGCCTGGGAACGCAGAACCTCTTGGTACGTGCACGCGCCGCCGCTCTGCGCCCCCGCGGCTGGAACACAACTCCCGCCGCGTAGCTCGTCGAAGGAGCGCGTTCCCCGCTCGACGGCGTGTCTGGGAACGTAAAGAGGGCTTCCAAGATCGTCGCGTGAAGAACGAGGACCTGGAAGCCTTGCTGACCGCACTGTACGTAAAGATCGACGACGAGCTGGAGGCAGAGCGATGGATGGGCTGCCCACCGCAGTTGAGCGATGCCGAGCTGGTCACGCTCGCGGTCGCGCAGGCGCTGCTCGGCTTCCGCTCCGAGGCCCGGTGGCTGAGGTTCGCCCGCAAGAACCTCGCCACGATGTTCCCGTACCTGCCACAGCAGTCCGGGTACAACAAGCGGCTCAAGGCCGGGTTGCCGCTGGTCAAGAAGGCGATACGACTGCTCGCAACGGACACGGACTTCTGGTTCGACAACCACTGGATCGTGGACTCCACACCGGTGGAGTGCGGCCGCTCCCGGCCGACGGTGAAACGCTCGGAGATGGCCGGATGGGCCGGATACCGGTACTGCGCCTCCCACTCCCGCTTCTTCTGGGGCCTGCGCCTGTACCTGGTGTGCACGCCGACCGGGATGCCGATCCTGTGGGCGCTGGCGAACCCGAAACTCGACGAACGCGAAGTGCTCCAGGCCATGCTCGACGTCGACGAAGACCTGGTCGCCGGGCGGCCCGGACTGCTGATCACTGCGGACAAGGGCTTCGCCTCCAAGGAGTTCGCGAATGACCTGGTCATGCGTGGGGCCGAACTGCTGCGACCCTCGTTCAAGCGGGAGAAGAAGCGCAAGGGCGAGGGCTTGCTCAAGTCGGTGCGGCAGCTGATCGAGTCCGTGAACGACACCCTCAAGGCGCAGTTGGACCTGGAGCAGCACGGCGGACGGACCTTCGAGGGCGTCGCCGTCCGTGTCGCCCAGCGCATCCTCGCCATGGCCGCCGCGATCTAACGCAACCACAAGACCGGCGCCCCGACCACGCGGTCGCTGGTCGCATTCGATCACTGAACACATCGGACTTATTCGTCTAGGCCCTCTCGTTTGGATCATCCCGCGTCGCAGGGGGCCTGATCCAACCGACAGGGCCTAGCGGTACGTCACACAGGGGCGCGGGGAACCGTGCGATCGGCCACGAGTGGCCGGCACGCGCGCGCGAAACCCCAGGCCCGCCCCTTCAGGCGCCCTTCCGCCGCACCTGGGTGAGCGCGGCCCCCGCGAGCACGACGACCGCCCCCACCGGCGTGGTCCACCGCAGCGACTCCCCGAGGATCGCGACGCCCGCACCCGTGGCGATGACCGGAATGAAGTACGTGACCATCTGCGCGGTGGTGGGCCCGACCTCGGCGACCAGCCCGTACTGGATCAGAACCGCGAGCCCCGTGCCGAACGCCCCGAGCGCGGCGACCGCCAGCAGCGGCACGAGCGGGAAGTGGGCCGGGAATGAAGTGAACAGCGGTGTGACGACAGCGAGTTGAAGCGTTGCCAGCAGCAGCTGCGCCCCCGTCATCGACAGATGCGAGTGCCCCGTTCCGGCCAGCGTCCGCCGGACGTAGATCCAGCCCACCGGGTAGCTCAGCGATGCCAGCAGGGCCATGGCCGTACCCGTGGCGTCGAGCCCGTGGAAGCCCTGCCACGCGCCCAGCACCGTCAGGACGCCCAGAAAGCCCAGCCCGAGGCCGGCCACGCGGATCCGGGTCGGCCGGTCCTCGGAGAGCGCGACCAGCGACAGGGCCATTCCCCACAGGGGCGAGGTCGCGTTGCAGATACCGGCCAGTGTGGACGGGATCGTCAGCTCCGCGTAGGCGAAGAGGGAGAACGGCAGGGCGTTCAGGAAGAACGCGGCGACGGCCATGCGGCCCCACAGCCGGGCCCCGCGCGGCAGCCGCTCCCGCTTGGCCGCCATCGCCGCCGCCAGTACCGCCGTACCGAACACGAGGCGCCCGAGAGTGACCTGGAAGGGTGCGTACCCCTGCGTGCCCACCTTGATCAACAGGAAGCTGAAGCCCCAGATCAGGGACAGTGCGCCGAAGCGCAGCCGCCAGTCGAGGCGGGGGTGGGGGCGGGCGGGGGCCGGGGACTGGGTGCGGGTTGCGGTGACCGTGCTCATGACCCCTACGATGCTGCAGGCAACCTCGTAGCACAATCGAGACTTCGCACGGGGTATCTCTTAGAATCACTTACATGTTGAACCTGGAGCGCCTGCGCACCCTCGACGCCCTCGCCCGGCACGGCTCGGTCAGCGCGGCGGCGGACGCGCTGCACGTCACCACGTCCGCCGTCTCCCAGCAGCTGGGCAAGCTGGAGCGGGAGATCGGCCAGCAGCTCCTCGCCAAGAACGGCCGGGGCGTGCGGCTCACGGACGCCGGCCGGCTGCTGTCGGAGCACGCGGCGCGCATCCTGTCGCAGGTCGAACTGGCCGAGTCCGACCTGGAGGCGCACCGCGGGCAGGTCGTCGGCGAACTGCGGCTGTCGGCGTTCCCGACCGCCGCCCGCGGACTCTTCCCGGCCGCGCTCGGCGCGCTGCGGGCCGAGCATCCCGGTCTGCGCGTGCGCTCCAGCGAGCTGGAACCGGAACAGGGCATCGCCGGTGTCGTCCGGGGCGACCTGGATCTCGCGGTGGTCCTGGACTGGTACAACAAGCCGATGCCCGTGCCCGACGGCCTGGTCAAGGCGCCCCTGCTGGACGACCCGGCCGATGTCGCCATGCCCCTTGGGCACCGGCTCGCCGACCGGGAGGAGGTGGACCTCGCCGAGTTCGCCGAGGACGAGTGGATCACCTGGGGCGAGGGCGAGTTCTGTCACGAGTGGCTGATGTTCACGCTGCGGTCCAAGGGCGTCGAACCGATCGTCGGCCACCGCGCCGGCGAGACCCACACCCAACTCGGCCTGGTCGCCTCCGGACTGGGCGTGTGCATCGCACCGCTGCTGGGCCGTCACCCGGTCCCGGACGGCGTGGTCCTGGTGCCGCTCAGGCAGCGGGTGCGCCGGCACGTCTACGTGGTCTGGCGGGCGGACGCCGACCGCCGCCCGTCGATCCGGGCCGCGGTCGACGCCCTGCGTACCGCCGCGCAGCGGGTGAGCCAGGACTGAGCGGGGCCCCGAAGCGGCACGGGGCCGCGTCCGATGTGCGGCTACCGCCGCGTGACGCGACCAGCCGCAGTGGACCCGCACACGGGTCATGGCCCATCGCGGCGATTCCCGCTAGGGTCTGTCGTCACATTCCCGTCGTTGCCCGAAGGGCGGCCTGGCGGCGTCAGGTGCGTGCTCTCGGTGTGCCGGGCGTGGACCCGCGTACTGGACGTACTCGGGTCCACGCCCGGTGCGGCGAGAGTGCGTGCATGGCGCCGCCAGGCAGACGGGAATTTGACGACAGGCCTTAGGCGCCCAGTTTCCGGAAGTCCCAGGAGACGATCTTCTCCGGGGTCAGCCGTGCCCAGGCGTGCCGGCCGTCGTGCGGCATCTCGTCCAGGCCGAAGTTCTTCCGCGCGAACAGCGTTTCCGCCGTGTCGAGTTCGGCGCACAGCTCCCCGGTGCGCGGCACCTCGCCCACGAACTCCACCCGCCCGGACAGCTCGACCCCGCGCAACTGGTCGTACTCCTCGCCCGAGTCGATGACGACGGCCACCCGCGGATCGCGGCGCAGCTGTGCCCAGCGCCGGCTGCGCACCACCGAGTACAGCCACAGCGAGGTGCCGTCCCAGGCGAACCAGAGCGCGCTGACATGCGGCGTGCCGTCCGCCGAGACGGTCGCGACCCGGCAGGTGCGCTGACCGGTGAGGAACGTGTCCAGCTCGCCGGGCGTCATCATGATCTTCCGGCCCCGGCGCTGCTGAGTGGTGGTCATGCGGCCCCCTCTTCTCCCACGTCCGCCAGAGAACTATCGTGTCGTCGTACTGATCCTCTGACATCACGTCAGAAAAGGAAACGGTCCGGAGCAGGGGAGCGCGTCATGCCGTCGCACGAACAGCTCAGCGAACTCCTCGACCCCGTGCACACCGTCCTGCTCACCGTGGAGTGCCAGCGGGGGGTCGTCGGACCGGACAGCGCGCTGCCCGAACTCGCCCGCGAGGCCCGCTCCTCCGGTGCGCTGCACCATGTGGCCCGGCTGGTCGCCGCCGCCCACGAGGCCGGCGTCCAGGTCGTCCACGCCGTCGCCGAACGCCGCCCGGACGGCCGGGGCGCGAGTCGCAACGCCCGGCTGTTCCGTGCCGCGGAACGCCTCCCCGTCCAGCAGCTGTCCGGCACCACCGCGGTGCGCGTCGCACCCCCGATCGAGGTCGGCGAGGAGGACCTCGTCGTACGCCGGCTGCACGGCCTGTCCCCGATCCACGGGACCGAAGTCGACGCCCTGCTGCGCAACCTCGGCTGCCGCACGCTGATCGTCACCGGTGTCTCCGCCAACGTGGCGATACCCAACGCCGTGTTCGACGCGGTCAACCTCGGCTACACCGCCGTCGTCCCCGCCGATGCCGTCGCGGGGGTGCCCTCCGACTACACGGCCGCGATGATCCGGCACACCCTCGCGCTGGTCGCCACGGTCTCGACCACCGACGAGGTGCTCGGTTGTCTCAAACGGCCGCGCGGGCGGTCCTGAGCAGGCTCAGGCCAGTTTGATCTCGTCGCCGGAGACGGTGATCTTGGCGGCGGGCAGCGGCTGGGTCGCGGGCCCCTTCTTCACACTGCCGTCCGCGACGGAGAAGTGGCTCTGGTGACACGGGCACACGATCACGCCGTTCGCCACGCTGCCCACGGCACACCCCTGGTGGGTGCACTTGGACGAGAACGCCTTGTACTGGCCCGCTGCCGGCTGTGTGACCACGACCCCCTGGTCCTTGAAGATCTTGCCGCCGCCCTCCGGTATGTCCGAGGTCTTGGCGAGCGCGGTACCGCCGGCGGAGCCGCCGCCGTTCTGCGAGGCTCCGGTGGAGCCGGTGCTGCCCGTGGTCCCGGCCGAGCCGGTCGTGCCCGTCGCGCCGGACCCGGGGTCGGCGGCGCCCGACGTGTCGTCGCCCGAACCGCAGGCGGTCAGCGCGGCGGCGAGCCCCGCCGCTCCCGCCGCCGCGACGACGGTACGGCGGGCGGGTCCGGTGGCCGGCTGGGGCGATGCGCTGGTCATGTGGCGTTCCCTTCCGCGGAGCTTCTCTTGATCCGTCCAGGGGTACGGCGCTCGGGCGCCACCCGTTCAGACGGGCACCCAGATCCTTGCCGTCCGGGCATGAGAAGGCCGTGAGCCACAGCTGTGAATCCGCTGTCGGCCACACCCCGGCAACCCGCGGCGATCCCAGTAACCTGGGGCGATGCTCAAGGAAGTCACCGCGACCCGCTTCATCACGCCCCTGCGTGAGGGGGGCTCGCTGCCGGGGCTCGTCGAGGCCGACGACTTCGGGACCTACGTCATGAAGTTCACCGGCGCCGGACAGGGCCGCAAGACCCTGGTCGCCGAGGTGGTGTGCGGCGAACTCGCCCGCCGCCTCGGCTTCCGGATGCCCCGGCTGGTCACCCTCCAACTGGACCCGGTCCTCGGACTCGGCGAGCCCGAGCAGCAGGTGCAGGACCTGCTCAGGTCCAGCGGCGGCACCAACCTCGGCATGGACTTCCTCTCCGGCGCACTCGGCTACGACCCGCTCGCCTTCCCGGTGAGCCAGGAGGAGGCCGGCCGGATCGTCTGGTTCGACGCG
Organism: Streptomyces sp. NPDC001135; assembly: GCF_053598395.1. Taxonomy (NCBI): domain Bacteria; kingdom Bacillati; phylum Actinomycetota; class Actinomycetes; order Kitasatosporales; family Streptomycetaceae; genus Streptomyces; species Streptomyces sp. NPDC001135. Next base: position 42,078 of record NZ_JBSFKD010000033.1, read on the forward strand.
CTGATCAACAACGTGGACCGCTCCTGGCGCAACCCCAACCTCCTCGTGCACGGCGGCGAGCTGTGGCTCATCGACCACGGAGCGACGATGATCTGGCACCACAACTGGCCCTCCGCCGAGGCCTCCGCGGCCCGCCCGTACGACGCCTCCGACCACGCCCTCGCCCCCTTCGCCCCGGACGTCACCGCCGCCGCGGCGGAGCTGGCACCCCGGGTCACCGAGGACCTGCTCGCCGAGGTCACCGCCGAGATCCCGGACGCCTGGCTCAGCGACGAGCCCGGCTTCGACACCCCGGACGACCTGCGCCGGGCCTACGCGCGGCCCCTGCTCGCGAGGGCGGCCGTCATCGCCGAGCGCATCACCGGCACCGAGGAGGACAAGTGAGCGAGCGGCACATCCACATGGCCGGCCATGTCACCGAGCGGCACATCACCCGGGCGGGCCAGGGCGGCGACCGGGACGTGTTCGAGTACGCGCTGCTGCGGGTCGTACCGCGCGTGGAGCGCGGCGAGTGCGTCAACGCGGGCGTGATCGTCTACAGCCGCGCGAAGGCCTACGTCGGCGCCCGTACCCACCTGGACGAGGCCCGGGTGCTGGCCCTGGACCCGCGGGCTGACGTGGCCGGGATCCGGGCCGCGCTCGACGCGGTCGAGCGGCACTGCGCGGGGGGCGAGGAGGCGGGGCAGGCGGCCCGGGACGACGCCGGGCGGCGCTTCCGCTGGCTGATCGCGCCCCGCTCCACCGTCGTCCAGCCCGGCCCGGTGCACACCGGCCTCACCACCGACCCGGCCGCCGAGGCCGAGCGCTTGCTGGACCTCCTGGTGAGGTAATGGATCACAACCGCCCGGTGGGCCGTTGACACCGGGTGCCAGGGCTTCTAGCGTCACCTGTGCTGAAGGTACTAAGCGGTCGCTCACCGCACCACGAGGTCCCCCGAAGGACCAGACAGGTTCTCTCAAGGGCGAGGAGAAGCAGCAATGTCCACCACTGAACAGCGGGTCGCGGTCGTCACCGGCGCGGCGCGCGGCATCGGCGCCGCCACCGCGGTACGACTGGCCGCCGAGGGCCGCGCCGTCGCCGTGATCGATCTCGACGAGGCCGCCTGCAAGGACACCGTCGAGAAGATCACCGCGGCCGGCGGCAAGGCGATCGCGGTCGGCGCGGACGTCTCCGACGAGGCGCAGGTCGAGGCGGCCGTCGCCCGGATCACCGAGGAGCTGGGCGCCCCGACGATCCTCGTCAACAACGCGGGCGTGCTGCGCGACAACCTGCTGTTCAAGATGAGCGTCTCCGACTGGGACACCGTCATGAACGTCCACCTGCGCGGCTCCTTCCTGATGACCAAGGCCGTCCAGAAGCACATGGTCGACGCGGGCTTCGGCCGGATCGTCAACCTCTCCTCCTCCTCGGCGCTCGGCAACCGCGGCCAGGCCAACTACTCCGCCGCCAAGGCCGGCCTGCAGGGCTTCACCAAGACCCTCGCCATCGAGCTGGGCAAGTTCGGCATCACCGCCAACGCGGTCGCCCCCGGCTTCATCGCCACCGAGATGACCAAGGCCACCGCCGACCGCGTCAAGATGGACTTCGACGACTTCAAGAAGGCCGCCGCCACCCAGATCCCGGTGCAGCGCGTCGGCGAGCCCGAGGACATCGCCAACGCCATCGCCTTCTTCACCGGCGAGGCCGCCGGCTTCGTCTCCGGCCAGGTGCTGTACGTCGCCGGCGGACCGCTCAACTAAGGGATACGGGTACATGACTTCCCCTGAACTGCCCGAGCTGTCGGGCAAGGTCGCCCTCGTCACGGGCGCCAGCCGCGGCATCGGCTACGGCGTCGCCGAGGCCCTCGTCGCCCGCGGCGACCGTGTGTGCATCACCGGCCGGGGCGAGGACGCCCTGAAGGAGGCCGTCGAGAAGCTCGGCTCGGACCGGGTCATCGCCGTCGCCGGCAAGGCCCACGACCTCGACCACCAGACCGAGGCCGTCGAGCGCACCATGGAGGCCTTCGGCCGCGTCGACTTCCTGGTGAACAACGCGGGCACCAACCCGGTCTTCGGCCCGATGGCGGACCTCGACCTGAACGTCGCCCGCAAGGTCTTCGAGACCAATGTGATCTCCGCGCTCGGCTTCGCCCAGAAGACCTGGCACGCCTGGCAGAAGGACAACGGCGGCGCCATCGTCAACATCGCCTCGATCGCCGGTCTCGCGCCCTCGCCGTTCATCGGTGCCTACGGCGTCAGCAAGGCCGCGATGATCAACCTGACCCAGCAGCTGGCGCACGAGTTCGCGCCGCGGGTGCGGGTCAACGCCATCGCCCCGGCCGTGGTCAAGACCAAGTTCGCCCAGGCCCTGTACGAGAACCGCGAGGAGGAGGCGGCCTCCGCCTACCCCCTCGGCCGGCTCGGTGTGCCCTCCGACATCGGCGGCGCCACCGCCTTCCTCACCTCCGGGCAGTCCGACTGGATCACCGGTCAGACGCTCGTCGTGGACGGCGGCATCTTCCTGAACGCCGGGGTGTGAGCCACCTCCCGGGCGTCGATTTTCGGACGGATCGGCGCCCGGGAGACCCCGGACAGTCCGCACTGCGGAATGACAACGTCGTCATGGCGAAGTCGATCAAGAAGCCCCGTTTCCGGGGAGGTCCAGAGGGCCGAACGCTGCGGTATCGTCTGCCGACCCTTGGTATGGCAGATCGAGGAGCGTGCGCGTGTTCAACCGGAACCGATTCCTGCGGAGAGTCGCGGCGATCGCGTCCATATCCCTGGTGGCCGGCTGCGGTCTGCTGTCCAGCGGTGACGGCGACGGCAAGGGGCCGATCGTCGTGGGTACCACCAGCGCCCCCAGCACGCTGGATCCGGCCGGTGCCTGGGACGGCTCCTGGGAGCTGTACCGGAACATCTTCCAGACGCTGCTCGCCTACCCCAACGGTGCCACCACCCCCCAGCCCGACGCCGCCCAGCGCTGCTCCTTCACCGACTCCAGCAGCCGCACCTACCGCTGTACGCTGCGCGCGGGCATGAAGTTCGCCGACGGCGACCCGCTGAACGCCCAGGCGGTCAAGCACTCCATCGACCGCATCCGCACGATCAACGCCCGCGGCGGCCCCGCCGGACTGCTCGGCAGCCTGGACCGGGTGCAGGCGCTCGGCGACCGCGACGTCGTCTTCCACCTCAACCAGCCCGATGCCACCTTCCCCTTCGTGCTGGCCACCCCCGCCATGTCGATCGTCGACCCGGACGACTACCCCGCGCGCTCCCTGCGCAAGGACGACCAGGTGTACGGCTCGGGGCCGTACAAGCTCCAGTCGTACCAGGACGACCAGCAGGCCGTCCTGGTCCGCAACGACAACTACCAGGGCTTCGCCAAGCGGCAGAACGACGCGGTGACCATCCGCTACTTCCAGGACTCGGCCGGCATGGTCAAGGCGCTGCGCGCCAAGCAGATCGACGTCACCTACCGCGGTCTCGCCGCCGACGACATCCTCGCCCTCCAGCAGCACGAGGACTCCGCCCTCCAGCTGGTCGACGGCGCCGGCACCGACATCAGCTACCTGGTGTTCAACCCCAAGGACCCCTGGGCCAAGGAGCCCGCCGTACGCAAGGCCGTCGCCCAGATCGTCGACCGGGGCGCCATCGCGCACAAGGTCTACAAGGACACGGTCGACCCGCTGTACTCGATGGTCCCCAAGGGCCTGACCGGACACACCACCGGCTTCTTCGACGACTACGGCGACCCGAGCGTCCCCAAGGCCCGCAAGATCCTCTCCGACGCGGGCATCCACCAGCCCGTCCCGCTCACCCTCTGGTACACCACCGACCGCTACGGCTCCGAGACCGCGTTGATGTTCCAGGAACTGAAGCGGCAGCTGGAGGCTTCCGGCCTGTTCACCGTCACCCTCAAGAGCCGCCCCTGGAAGACCTATGTGGTCGGCTACCAGAAGGGCGACTACCCGGTGTTCGGCCGCGGCTGGTTCCCGGACTTCCCCGACGCGGACAACTTCATCGCCCCGTTCGTCGGCGAGCACAACGCGCTCGGTACGCCCTACCCGTCCAAGGACATCACCGACAAGCTGCTGCCCCACTCGCGCGCGGAGAGCGACCGCGCCCAGACGGTCAAGGACATGCAGCAGGCCCAGCAGATCATGGTGAACGACGCCCGGCTGATCCCGCTGTGGCAGGGGAGGCAGTTCGTCGCCGCGAGCGAGGACATCGCCGGTGGCGAGCAGGCCCTCGACCCGTCGACGATCATGATGATGTGGACACTGCACCGCAAGACCAGCTGGTGAGTGGGTGAACGGCCCTCGCGGCACCGATTGTCAGTGGTCGCCTGTAAGTTCTGAGAACGGGAAGTGACCGCACGCCGTAATTGATCGACATCGTGAGGACGTTGACGTGACCGACATCGCCATGCTGCCCGAGTCCTGGCGCGGGGTTCTGGGCGACGAACTGCAGCAGCCCTACTTCAAGGAGCTGACCGAGTTCGTCGAGGAGGAGCGGGCGAAGGGCCCCGTCCATCCGCCGCGCGAGGAGGTCTTCGCCGCGCTGGACGCGACGCCGTTCGAGCAGGTCAAGGTCCTCGTCCTCGGCCAGGACCCGTATCACGGCGAGGGCCAGGGCCACGGCCTGTGCTTCTCGGTGCGCCCCGGGGTGAAGACCCCGCCCTCGCTCCGGAACATCTACAAGGAGATGAAGGAAGACCTGGGCCTGCCGGTCCCGGACAACGGCTATCTGATGCCCTGGGCCCGGCAGGGCGTGCTGCTGCTCAACGCGGTCCTCACGGTCCGGGGCGGCGAGGCGAACTCGCACAAGGGCAAGGGCTGGGAGAAGTTCACCGACGCGGTGATCCGCGCGGTGGCCTCCCGGCCCGACCCGGCGGTCTTCGTCCTGTGGGGCAACTACGCGCAGAAGAAGCTGCCGCTGATCGACGAGACCCGCCATGTCGTGGTCAAGGGCGCGCACCCCTCGCCGCTGTCCGCGAAGAAGTTCTTCGGCTCCCGCCCGTTCACCCAGATCAACGAGGCGATCGCCCTGCAGGGGCACGAGCCGATCGACTGGCGCATCCCGAACCTGGCGTGAGGGCCGCACGGGGGGTGAGCCGGTGCCCGGTGCCGTGGCCGGCCGGCGGCTCCCCGAGGGGCGCGGGGCCGTGTGTGACATGCGGCTCCGCCTGACCCGCAAAACCCGCGGAGCCGGTTAGCGTCGGAGCGGACAACCGACGACGGCCCGGAGGACGCGGTGACGGAGCGGCAGGAGCAAGCGGCAGCGGATCCCATGCTGACGCGGATCGGCCAGGTCGTGATGCTCCACCACGGCGGCGACCGCGAGGAGGCCCGCAGCCGTTTCCTGGACCTGTGGGCGGAGATCGGAGAGGCCGGCACCCCGCTGCACCGCTGCACCCTCGCCCACTATCTCGCGGACACCCAGGACGACCCGGAGGACGAACTCGCCTGGGACCTCAGGGCGTTGTCGGCGGCGGAGGAGCTGGACTCCGGCGCCGGCGGCGCCCCGGCGGGTGTCCGGGGTTTCTTTCCCTCCCTGCATCTCAACCTGGCCGCCGACTACGTCAAGCTGGGCCGCGCCGAGGCCGCCCGCAGCCATCTGCACCGGGCCCGTGAGGCCGCGGGCACGCTGGCCGACGACGGCTACGGCGACGGGGTGCGGGCGGCCATCGGCCGGCTGGAGCTGCGGCTGGGGGAAGACGCCTGAGGGCGTGCCGGGCCGTGCCGTCGCGCGTCTGCCGCGCCGTTCCCCGCGCCCCAGGGGCTTGCCCACGGCGGCTGTCAGTGGCCGTACGCCCGGTCGCAGATCACCGACTCCGGGCTGCCGGGGCGCCAGCCGCCGTACTTCCTGCCGAGGGCGCACACGTCCGGGGGTTCGGGGGCGGTCGCGTTCGGCAGGTCGGGGAGGGCGGTGTGCGACGGACGGGGGTGCTCGCGCCGGCGTGCGGGAGCAGGAGGGGCGGCCGGGGGGCGATGCGTCACCGGGGGTGCCTCTGCCCGGTGCCGCGGTGCGGTCGGCGCCGGAGGCCTCGGACGGTGGGACGGGCCGGTCATCTCCAGTGCCTCCCGGGCCGGTGCCTGCACCACGCGGGGTTCCGCGCTGCCGTCCGGACGGGGCACCGCCGGCAGTGAGGGTGCCGTGCCGCGGGGCGGCGGGGGTGCCGCCGGGCGCTGTACCGTCACACAGCCGGAGAGGGCCGAGACGGCCACGGTGGCCAGGAGCACTGCGGTGGTCGTCGTTCGATGCACCCGCGCAACTCTGCTGGGTCGGCCCCCGGCTTGGCAGCAGGGAGCCGATGTCGATGCCCCCGCACGGGTGATCTCGTGCCCCGTGCGGAGGATCACGGTGTACCGAAGGTGACGTCAGTCCCCGGTGGCGCCGTCGATCCGCTCACGGACCAGATCGGCGTGGCCGTTGTGCCGGGCGTACTCCTCGATCATGTGCGTGTAGATCCAGCGCAGGGTGAACGGCTCGTCACTGGACCAGCTCTGTCCCTTGGACAGGTCGTCGAGGTCGAAGCCGGCCGCGTTGCTCCGGGCGATCTCGATCTCGTCCTGCCAGGTCGTGTACGCCTCCTGCCAGGTGTCGGCCTCGGTGAGACGGAACTCGCCGTCCCGGTCGTCCTCGCCGGTGCAGTAGATCGGCCCGGGGTCGTCGCCCACCAGCACCTTGCGGAACCAGCTCCGTTCGACCTCCGCCATGTGCCGGACCAGCCCCATGAGGGACAGCGTGGAAGGCGGCACGGACGCCGTCCGCAACTGCTCGTCGCTCAGCCCCTCACATTTCCAGGCCAGTGTCCGGCGGTGGTAGTCCAGCCAGCCCTCCAGCATCTCGCGTTCACCGGCGTTCAGGGCGGGTTCTCGGCGTTCGTACGTCATGCCCGTATTATCCCCACCGAAGATCATGCGCCTCACCGGGCGATTACCTGCCCAAGAGTCCCGAGAGCAGTTCCCGCAGGCCCTGGCGGATCTCCTCCAGGCCCGGCGCCCGCGCGCCGAACGAACCCGCCACGCACGAGAACATCAGCCCGTCCGCCCAGGCGACCACGGACAGTACCTGCCGGTCCGGGTCGGGCGAGCCCACGGCGGTGAGCATCGCGGCCAGCTGTTCCTTGAAGACGGCACCGGTCCGGTCGTAGAAGGCACGCAGTTCGGGGCGCCGGGTGGCTTCCAGGGCGAGTTCGTAGCGGGCGATCAGCAGCTCGCGCCCCTGGGTCAGGGAGCGGTGCACGGCGAGGGCCAGCCCGTCGGCCAGGGCGTCGACCCCGCCGCTCGGATCCGGCGTCTCCGCCACGTCCAGCACCCGTGCCTCACGCTCGGCGTGTCGTCGTACCGCCAGTTCCAGCAGCGCCTGCCGGGTGCGCGCCACGTTCGAGGTCGAGCCCAGCGGCAGGCCGGCCGCCTCGTCGACGGCGCGGTGCGTCAGCCCGCGCATCCCGCGGTCGGCCAGCAGGGTGAGCGCGGCGTCGGCGACGAGGTCGGCGCGGGAGACGCTGGGGGTGTGTGCGGGCATGGGGCGACCCTACCGGTGCCACTACGGCTGTAGTAGAGTGGCGTGCACTACAGATGTAGTACAGGTGTGGTTCGCGTGGAAGCAGGAGGAGCCATGGCACGGTCGGCCCGCGCGCTCGTCATCGGCGGCGGCATCGGAGGCCTGGCCGCGGCGGCGGCCCTGCACACCCGGGGATGGGACGTGACCGTGCTGGAGCGGGCCCCCTCCCTGGAGCCCGCCGGCGCGGCCATCTCCCTCGCCCCGAACGCCCTGCGCGCCCTGGACGTGCTCGGCATCGGCGAGGAGATCCGCGACCTCGCCGCCTGGCAGGGGGACGGCGGCCTGCGCACCCCGGGCGGGCGCTGGCTGTCCCGCTCCCGCGCCGAGGATGCCGCCGCCCGCTTCGGCGGGCCCCTGGTCCTGTTGCCCCGCGCCACCCTGGTCGACCGCCTCGCCGCCCTGCTCCCGTCCGATGCCGTCCGCACGGGGACCGCCGCGGTCCTCACCGACCCCGGCGACGGCCGACGGCCCGCCCGGGTCACCGCGGACGGCCACGAGCACGAGGCCGAGCTGGTGGTCGGCGCGGACGGCATCAACTCCCGTGTGCGCGGCGCCCTGTTCCCGGCGCATCCCGGCCCGGTGTACGCGGGGTTCACCACCTGGCGGCTGCTGATCCCGGTACCCGGCGTCGAGTTCGCCTCGCACGAGACCTGGGGGCGGGGCCGCATCTGGGGGACCCACCCGGTCGGGGACGGCCGGGTCTACGCCTACGCGGCGGCCCTGACCCCGGCCGGCGGGCGGGCGCCGGACGACGAGAGGGCCGAACTGCTGCGCCGGTTCGGCGACTGGCACGAGCCCGTCCCCGCCGTCCTCGCCGCCGCCCGCCCCGAGGACGTGCTCCGGCACGACGTCCATCACCTCGCCACGCCCCTGCCCGCCTACCACCGCGGCCGGACCGCCCTGCTCGGTGACGCCGCCCATGCCATGCCGCCGACCCTCGGCCAGGGCGGCAACCAGGCCATCGAGGACGCCGTGGTGCTCGCCCTCCTCCACGCTCGGCTGCGCTCGCACGGGGGGACCCCCGTCTCCGGCGACCTGGCCGCCTACACCGCCTCCCGCCTCCCGCGCACCCAGGCCATCGCCCGCCGGGCCGTCAAGATCGCCCGCCTGAACATGACCCGCAACCCCGCCGCCGTCGCCCTGCGCAACACCGCGGTCGCGGCCCTGTCGAAGGCCGGTCCCGCGCTCTTCCTGCGCGGCTTCGACGGCATCGCCGACTGGCGGCCCCCGTATGCTGCCGGAGAGGCAATCAAGCGGTAGGGGAGAGCTCGTGAAGGTCGGCTGCATCGGACTCGGGGACATCGCGCAGAAGGCGTATCTGCCGGTGCTGAGCACCCAGCCGGGGATCGAACTGCACCTGCAGACGCGGACACCCGCCACCCTGGACCGGGTCGCGGACACCCTCCACCTGCCGGCCGACCGGCGGCACACCACCCTCGACTCCCTGCTCGCCGCCGGCCTCGACGCGGCCTTCGTCCACGCGCCGACCGCCGTTCACCCCGAGATCGTCACCCGGCTGCTCCGGGCGGGCGTACCGACGTACGTGGACAAGCCGCTCGCCTACGAACTGGCCGACTCCGAGCGGCTGGTGGGCCTCGCCGAGGAGCGCGGGGTCTCCCTGTCCGTCGGGTTCAACCGCCGGTACGCGCCCGGGTACGCGCAGTGCCTGGACCACCCGCGCGAGCTGATCCTCATGCAGAAGAACCGGATCGGGCTGCCCGAGGAACCCCGCTCGATGATCCTGGACGACTTCATCCATGTCGTCGACACCCTGCGCTTCCTGGTGCCCGGCCCGGTGGACGACGTCACCGTGCGCGCCCGCGTCGAGGGCGGGCTGCTGCACCACGTGGTGCTCCAGCTCGGCGGCGACGGCTTCACCGCGCTCGGCGTGATGAACCGGCTCAGCGGCTCCGCGGAGGAGATCCTGGAGGTCTCCGGACAGGACACCAAACGGCAGGTGCTCAACCTCGCCGAGGTGATCGACCACAAGGGCCAGCCGACCGTACGCCGCCGCGGCGACTGGGTCCCGGTGGCCCGGCAGCGCGGCATCGAACAGGCGGTCCTCGCCTTCGTCGACGCCGTGCGCGCCGGCAAGGTACTCAGCGCCCGGGACGCGCTGGCGACCCATGAGCTGTGCGAGCGGGTGGTACGAGCGGTTCAGGACGGCCCCGCCGCGGCCTGAGCGCCCGCATGCCCTCGGTCGCGCACAGCGCGGCCAGCACCAGCAGCGCGCCGTGCACCGGCCAGTCGCCGTAGCGGACGTACGGCGTGACGCCGTGCGCGAGCGGTACGTCGTACACGTGCGCGGCGCTCGCGTCCGTACCGAGCCACGGCCCGAGCCGCTGCCCGCCCGGTCCGTACACCGCGGAGACACCGGTGAGGGTCGCGTGCACCATCGGGCGGCCGGTCTCGGCCGCCCGCAGCGCGGCCAGCGAGGCATGCTGCTCCGGCGCCCAGCTGCCCTGGAACGTGGAGGTGGCGGACTGGCCGAGGAGGACGTCGGCGCCGTCCTGCGCCAGGTGCCGGCTCATGTCGGGGAACGCGGTCTCGAAGCAGATCAGCGGGCCGATCCGCAGCCCGTGCCCGACGTTCATCACGACCTGCTCGGTGCCGCGCCTGCGGTCCTCGCCGGCCGCCTTGCCGACCGAGGTGGCCCAGCCGAGGAGCGAGCGGGCGGGTATGTACTCGCCGAAGGGGACAAGTCGCATCTTGTCGTACCGGTCGCCGGTCGGGCCGTCCGGGCCGACCAGCACCGAACTCTTGTAGATGCCCGGCAGGCCGGAGCGGCGCGCGTCCACGTTCACCAGCACATCGGCGCCGGTCCGACGGGACAGCGCGGCGATCCGCCGGGCCAGATCGGGGCGCTGGTCCAGATCGAAGCCGACGCTGGACTCGCCCCACACGACCAGGTCGACGCCCTGCCCGGCGAGCTGCCCGGTCAGCTGTTCCTCCCGGGCGAAACGCTTGTCGCCGCTGTCCTGCCCCTCCACGACTCCCGGCTGCACGACGGCGATCCGGACCCGACCGTCGGTCTGCGGGCGCGGCGCCCACCCCCACGCCGCCGAGGCCGCGGCGGCCGTCGCGACCAGCGAGGCCACGGCCGGTACCCGGGCCTCCCGCACCGACATCAGCACGGCCGCCGCCACGTTCACGGCCACGATCAGGAAGCTGAGCAGCCACACCCCGCCGACCGACGCCAGCCGCAGCGCGGGCGGCACCTGCCACTGGCTGGCGCCGAGCATGCCCCACGGCCCGCCGAGCCCCTGCCACGACCGCACCAGCTCCACCGTCAGCCAGGCGGACGGCAGCACCAGCAGCGCGGCGGCGCCCCGGCCCGGCCCGGGCCGCCCGCCGAGGAAACGCCGCACCAACAGGCCCCAGGGCGCCCACAGCGCGCCGAGTAGGGCGGCGATCAGGAAGATGAACACGTGCAGATTCGGCAGCAGCCAGTGGTGCACGGCCACCAGATAGCCGAAACCGCCGCTCCAGCCGTCGTACGCCGCCCGCCGGAGGGTCGGGGCCGAGCGGGCCAGCAGGATCCAGGGGACCAGGGCCACGTACGCGAACCACCACAGGGACGGCGCGGGGAACGCGAGCACGGGCAGGGCACCCGCGAGGGCGGCGGCGCAGGAGCGGCGCCAGGGGGAGGTCAGCCAGTGGTTGATCGTCCTCATGTGACCCTCCCTACCCAGCGCTTACTCCAGTGTGCGCGATCTCCCGCGGGGTGGTGAAGCGGTGCGCGGCGGAGCTCGGGTCGGGCGGTCGCCGGACGGGTGCGGGCCCGTGGGGGCCGGTCGCGCCCCCGCGGCGGAGCCGCACCTCGCTACAGTGCCGCGCCCCTAAGGGGTCGCCGTGCCCTCGGCCTGGAGGCGTCGCCACTTTTCCTCGACGATCACCTCGCGCAGGCGCCAGCCCTCCGGTGTGCGGAGCAGCGCGAAGGCGTACCGGCCGCCGCAGACCAGGTCGGGGCTGCCGTTCGCGGTGAACCGCATCGGGTTCACGTAGTCGGCCCGGACCGCGGCGGTGTCGCCCGTGTCGTGTTCCAGGAGGCCGAACCGCACCTGGCGGTTGACGATCAGGTGCTGGCGCATGGCGAACAGCGCCAGGTTCTCGGCGAGCCACCCGGCGATCTGCCCCGCGTCGCCCTCGATGCCGCCGGCCGAACGGTAGTCGGCCCGCCCGTCCGCCGTGAACAGTCCTCGGTACGCCGTCCAGTCGCCGTCGTCCACCGCCACCGCGTACGCGGTGATCAGCTCGTCGACGGCCAGCCGGTCCATCACGGTCGCGAGCTCCGCGCGCTGCGTCATCGGCACAGTGTTGGGCATGGCGGGCGCGGAGCCAAGAGGCGTGCCGGGACATTCGGTCATTCGTGTCAGCGCGGGACGCCTGCCTCGTCCAGGTATGGGTGCATGACTCCGCGCACGGTGACCCTCTCCGTTCGTCAGCGTGCGTCGCGAGCCCCCGGGGGATCTACTCCACCTCGATGCCGAAGTCCTGAACGAGTTCCTCCAGGCCGCCCGTGTAGCCCCTGCCGCCCAGGACGAAGTCCCAGTCGCCGTTCGACCTGCGGCGGAAGGAACCGAGTACCAAGGCGGTTTCGTGCGGTCGGCCGTCGGAGACCTCCAGCCGTCCCAACTCGGTCAGCGCCGGGTCGAGCAGGCGGATGCCGGCGTTCGTGAAGCCGGTGAGGTCCGCGTCGGGGTTGACGTCCGGGTCGATGGCGGCCACGAGGGCGAGCCGGTCGGCCTCGTCGGGCAGCCCGTCGAACGAGACGCAGATCGCGGCCTTGTCGGGAGCGGTGGCGGGGAGGGTGCGAACCGAGCCGTCCGGTGTCCGCGGGTTGTTGAAGAAGACGAAGTGATCGTCGCTGAGGACGCGGTTGCCACGGCAGACGAGGGCGCACACGTCCAGGGCGACACTTCCGGTCCACGACATGCCCAGGACGTTGTAGGTGCCGGGCAAGCGGGTTTCCGGCACCGTCGGCGTCGGCGGCGGCGGCGCTGGCGTGGGACGGGCGCCGTCGCCCAGGCGGCCACGCAGGCCGTGACGATGCAGCAGATCGACGAGTTCGGTGCCCGAGATCAGTTCCAGAGGCTTGCCGTTGGCGAAGGCGTGCGAGCCGGGGCCGAACCGCGACGTCGTCACGAGGACGCCCTTGTTGGCGCCGGTGTCCTGCACGGTCCCGTACAAGTCACGCACGGCGGTGGGCGGCACAGTGTTGCGGTAGCGCTTCACCTGCACGACTATCTTGCCGCCTCGGATCGGGGTCGGATCCAGCGCGTCGACGTCCACTCCGCCGTCGTTGGAGCGTTGGGTGGTGACCGCCTGCATCCCCATGGCGCGGAAGACATCGGCAACGAGATTCTCGAAGGCGATGGGATCCATGTCGTACAGATCGGGCTCGTCATCGCTGCCGTGGGTGACGACGCGGTTGCCGACCTCCTGCGGTCGGCGACTCGGCCGCACGGGCGTGAGCTGGTCGGGGCGGGCCGAGAGTTGCCCGCGCAGTGCGTCGGCGAGGCAGCTGCCGGCGTCCACCTGCGCCAGGTGCAGGTCGCGGAAGGTCGAACGCGGAGCCATGACGGTCGCCAGACAGATGCGGCCCGGCCGGCCCGTCGCAGGGTCGTGCCCGTCCACGAACCCGTTCAAGGTCACCGACTCGAGCGCGCCCGGCTCGTCCGCGGCGAAGAGTTCGTGCAGGACGAGCAGCATGCACTGCGCCAGGACCTCCCGGTACAGGGCCCGACGCTGACCGACCGGTCGGGGAGTCTCCTTGTCCTGGTCCGTGCTGGGCATGTACCGAACGGACTTGACCTCGGGGACGACAGCGTAAGAGGGCAGCTCCCAGTCCAGCACCAGCTGTCCGGCTGCCGAGTCGTAGGCCGCCGCCACCTGACGTGGGAAGTGCTCCGGCCACGCGGTCGAGACGTGGAGGGCGGCGGAGAAGTACTCGACCACGGAGTCCGGTTCGCGGCGCCTGACGCCCTCCATCAGCTCGACGACGCCGGCGTTGTGTCCGCGTACGTCGGCCAGCTGGGCATCGGCCCACCGCTGGTACTCCCGCTGGTAGGCCGCCACCTGCTGCTGCCGCCGGGCCTCCGCTGCCTGGGCCGCGTGCCAGTCCCGTTCGAAGCGCGCCCGCGCCTCCGCCTGTGCCTGAGCGCGGCGACCGGCAGTCCAGCCGCCCTGCACCTGGTAGTGAGCGAAGTCCGGCATGGGCACGGGCTGCGCCCATGGGCCGGGGGAGAAGGGCTCGACCTCTTCGGCGCGCATCAGGGAGGAGGCCCTGAAAGCCGGTGCCCGGCAGCCCGAGGCGAGAAGCCCCTGCAACGCCGCGACCTGTGCGTCGAGTTCCTCGGTGCGGCGCAGCGCCTCCGCCTGCCGGTACTCGCGGTGGCTTTGGACGGCCCGCCGCTGAAGGGCACGTGCCTGCTGCGCTTCCTGTCTCTGCCGCCGGGCCTCGGCCTCCAGCTGACGCTGCTGCTGCCTCTGCATCTCAGCCCAGACGCCGACCACGTCGTGAGAGCGACGACTCATGTGTTGCAGGCCCTCCCCAAGGCACCCTGGTTGTCCCCACAACCAGTTGTAACGGATCGACTTTATCCAGCGATGCCCGTTTCGCATATCCAGCCGGCAAGGACACCGTGCTTCGTCGGACGCGTTCCGTGTCAGTGGCCCCTTCTACTCTGCCCGTCATGAGCAGGTGGATGCGCGACACACAGGTCCTCGCGGAACAGGCCGCCCGGTACCGGGCCCTCGCCGAGCGCGGCGATCTACCGGAGCTGTCCCGCGCCGTGGTCCGGGCCGCGTGCCACAACGGCTCCATGACGGGCGTGGGGTCCGAGAACATGGAGCTCCTGCGGGCACTGCCGGACAAGGACCGGCTGGAGCTCGCCGGGGTGTGGGCCCGTTGGTATGCCGACGCGGAGGACGACTGGCCGGCCGGGGAGTTCCGTCGGGACTCGGGATACGTGCGCACCGAACTGCTCATGGCCGCATCCGGAGTCGTCCGTGGCCTCGACGGGGACCTCCTGGCCGCCGAACGCCAGGAACGGCTTGCCCGGTTGCGGGACCAGTACCTCATCTGGTCGACCCACCGGATCTGGGAGCTCGCCGATGCGGAACTCGCAGCCGGGCGTACTCCCGACGCGGCCGTCCTGGCCGCGTTCCGGCGCACACGTGCGGCGGCGGGCCTGCCGGGCTTGCGTCGTACACATGCGGCCGCGAACGGCGCGGAGAGGGGGATGCGGAATCTGCTGGCCCGTTTCCCCGGTCCGGCGCTCAACCCCGGTGAACCGTGGGCCGACGCGGCTCTCGAGGAAGCGGCTGCCGCGGGGGAGCCGTGGCAGCGGCTGCTGGAGCACGCGGCCCCCGTGACGGCCGACGCGCCGTCGGCGAAGTGGAGACGGACCGGGACGGCCCTGCTGGACGCCGTCGGCCCGGAGTCGGCCCGACGGGCGGTGCTGAGGTGGTTCGAGCTGGCCGAACTGGACCGAACCCTCCCGCTTATCGGCCATCCGCACCTCCCGTTCGACGTGAACGCCTGTCTCGACCCCTACAACTCCCAGGTCCTGCG
This sequence comes from Streptomyces sp. NPDC001135, assembly GCF_053598395.1. Taxonomy (NCBI): domain Bacteria; kingdom Bacillati; phylum Actinomycetota; class Actinomycetes; order Kitasatosporales; family Streptomycetaceae; genus Streptomyces; species Streptomyces sp. NPDC001135. Next base: position 57,201 of record NZ_JBSFKD010000033.1, read on the forward strand.
TGGACTCGCCTGGATGCTTTCCCTCCTTCCGCCTCGGCCGGACACCGTCCATGCCCTCGTCCGCCTCGTCGAGACCTCCCTGGACCACCGGTCCGCAGACGTTCCCCGCTCGGCTCAGGTGGCCGAGGCGGGCGTCGTCGCCCTGGCGGGGATCGGGGACCGGACGGCACGCAGGGAGCTGGAGAATCTGAGCAGACGGGTCACGCACGCGGGCACCTCGCGGCACATCGACAGAGCACTCGCGGTGCTCTGACTTCCTGTGGACGACGTACTTCTGCGGCTGGTGCACCGAGGAGGAGGACGTGGCTCCGCCGGCCGCCGGGATCCACGGACCGTGCGGGCCGGTGAACCGGAGCGGGCGAGCGGGCTGTTGTCCCTGGAGCGGCCCCATCCGGTCGCGGACGTGGTGCTCACGCGTCCGCGGGCGGGGTGCTCACGCGTCCGCGACCGGGTGGGGCCGGGGGCGGAGCGCGACCCGCGTCAGGCCGCCTCGATGATCTCGCCGCGGATCGCCTCGGCCCACTCGACCACCAACAGCTCGTACTCCGCGCGTTCCTGGGCCGACAGGGTGCCGCCCGCACGCAGCCACAGCGCCCGGATCTGCTCGTTCACCTCGGCGGCAGAGCGCACGGAACCAGGGGGGAGGGAATCGGGGGACATGCGGACAGCCTAGGGGTAAGCACTGACACTGCGCTACCGTCCGGCTACGGGGAAGGTATGGGGTTGGTCACCGTCGCCCGCCGCCGCGTCCACGGTCGCTCCAGACCACCGGGCATATGCCGGACCGGGCCGCCGCGCGGAAGGCGGCGGAGGCGGCGGTGAAGTGCCCTGCCGGGCAGGCCCGTACGTCGCCGAACGCGCAGGCCGCGGCGGCTGCGGAGGGGTGGGAACCGTGCGCGTGAACGCCGGGCGGGTCGCGTACGTCCCCGGGACCGGAGATGTCCGAAACCGTGGCGGCGAGCCGCTGACGCCGTCGGCGGCGGGCCATCACCCCGTTCACGCCCGGCGCGGTCGCCTGGTTCACGCCGGGCACCGTCCACCGGCTGGTCAACGAGGACGACCTGCGCATCACCGTCCTCATGCAGAACAGCGGGCTGCCGGAAGCGGGGGACGCGGTGCTCACACTGCCGCCGGGGTACCTGACCGACCTGGTCCTGGAGGGCTACCGCGCCCCGCGGGCCGCCTCCGGCGCGCGGGCGCCGGCCGAGGCCGCGGGCCGGCATCCGGAGCGGCTGGCGGCGGGCGACGCCGCCCATCTCGCCGGGGCCGTCGTACAGGCCGGGCAGCCCGTCGAACGGGGGCGGTTCGGGATGTGCGGACGGCTGGACGTGTACGGCGCGCCGCTGTGGGTGCCGCGACAGGCCGTCCGGCGCCTGCGGGCCCGGCGTCGCCGGTCGCGCGGTTCCCCGTGCCCCCGCGGGGCGTTCCTACGCCGCCGTCGGACCCTTGATCGTCCACCCCGGCACCTGCGGATGGGCCCTGAGGTCCTCATGGCGCACCTCGTCGCCGCAGGCCCGGCAGGTGACGACCGGGACCAGTTCGTTGCCGCAGATGTGCTCGACGGCCATGGGCAGGTCGGTCCCGTTGCGGAGGTGCCGGTCGCCCCACTCCTTGAGTGTCATCAGGACCGGCTCCAGCTCCAGGCCCGCCTGGGTGGCCCGGTACTCGAAGCGCTGCGGGCGCTCGCTGTAGACGCGTTTGGTGAGGATCCCGGCGTCCACGAGCCTGCGCAGCCGGGCGGCCAGGATGTCGCGCGGGGCGCCGGTGTTGCGCACGAGCTGGTCGAAACGGCCGTTGCCCAGGCACACCTCGCGCAGGACGAGCAGTGAGTACTTCTCGCCGACCAGCGCGAGGGCGTCGGCGATGGAGCAGGGGCGCGGGTCTCTCGTGGCGGCCATGAAGGCCAGTCTAGATGAGGGTTTGATTTTCCAACTCTTCAGGCTAGGGTGAGTTTGGATTTCCTACTCACTGGTAGCTGCCGTGGCCCGCCACGGACAGCCAGGCGGCCAAGGAGGCCCCCGCCATGCGCGACGCAGTGATCGTCGAAGCCGTACGCACCCCGCTGGGCAAGGGCAAGCCGAACGGCTCCCTCGCTCACGTCCACCCCGTCCAGCTGCTCGCCCACACCCTGCGCACCCTGGTCGAGCGCTCCGGCGTCGACCCGGCACTGATCGACGACGTCATCGGCGGCACCGTCGACCAGGTCGGCGAGCAGGCCATGAACACCACCCGGTACGCCGTCCTCGCCGCCGGGTTCCCCGAGACGGTCCCGGCGACCACGGTGGACCGCCAGTGCGGCTCCTCCCAGCAAGCCGTGCACTTCGCCGCGCAGGGCGTGATCTCGGGCGCGTACGACCTCGTGGTCGCCTGCGGCGTGGAGTCGATGAGCCGGGTGCCGATGTGGTCCAACGTCCCCGCCGGCGCGGACCCCTTCGGCCCGGGCGTCGCCGAGCGCTACCCGGAGGGCCTGGTCCCGCAGGGCGTCAGCGCCGAGCTGATCGCCGCCAAGTGGTCCCTCACACGCGCGAGGATGGACGAGTTCGCGGTCTCCTCGCACCACAAGGCCGCCGCCGCGTGGCAGGGCGGTCTCTTCGACGCCGAGGTGGCACCGCTGGACGGCGTCGCCCGCGACGAGTGCGTACGGCCCGGCAGCACCCCGCAGATCCTCGCCGGCCTCAAGCCCGCCTACTACGACCCCGGCTTCGCCGAGCGCTTCCCGCAGATCGAGTGGAACGTCACCGCGGGCAACGCCAGCCCCGTCAACGACGGCGCCTCCGCCGTCCTGATCACCTCCAGCGAGACCGCCGCCCGCCTGGGCCTGCGCCCGCTCGCCCGCCTGCACACCTTCGCCGTCACCGGCTCCGACCCGCTGCTGATGCTGACGGGGATCGTCCCCGCCACCGAGAAGGTGCTCCGCCGGGCCGGACTGCGGCTGGAGGACATCGACCTCTTCGAGGTCAACGAGGCCTTCTCCAGCGTGGTCCTGGCCTGGCAGCAGGAGACCGGCGCCGACCTGGCCAAGGTCAACGTGCACGGGGGCGCCATCGCCCTCGGCCATCCGCTCGGCGCCAGCGGCACCCGGCTGACCACCACCCTGGTCCACGCGATGCGGGAGCGCGGCGCTCGCTTCGGCCTGCAGACCATGTGCGAGGCGGGCGGACTGGCGAACGCGATGGTGCTGGAAGCCGTCTGAGCGGTGGGTGCCGCACCGCTGAGTTGTGGATGACGCACCGCTGAGCGGTGGGTGCCGCACCGCGTTCCCGACCGTCTGCCGCGCCGTTGTGGCTGGTCGCGCCCGCGCGGTGGAGCCGCTTGCCGAACACGGCTCGCGCCGCTTGGGGGCGCCTACCGCGAGCGCAGATGGTGGCGCTTGCGCCAGGCCACCACCGCGCCCAGGAGCGCCGGTACGGCGATACCGGCCATCGCGATCAGGAAGGCGGGGGACGTCGGCGCCGAGGCGCGGGCGCCGGCCACCGCGTACGCGGCGGTGTTCGGGACCGACCCGAGGGTCGTGGCCAGCAGAAACGGCCACCAGTGCATGCGGGAGACGGCGGCGCAGTAGTTCGCCGCCCAGAACGGCACGCCCGGGAAGAGCCGCGCCGCCATCATGGTCCGGAATCCGTGCCGGCTCAGCTGTCCGTCGGCCGCCCTGATCCAGCGGCCCCGCAGCAGCGGGCGCAGCGCGTCCCGTCCGAGCGCCCGGCCCAGCCCGAACGCCACGCCCGCCCCGAGCACCGTGCCCGCCAGCGCCGTCGACAGCCCCAGCTGCGAGCCGAACAGCGCGCCCGCGGCCAGGTTGAGCAACGGCCGCGGTACGAACGCCACGGTGCACAGCCCGTACGCCACGGCGAACACCACGGCCGCCGCGGCCCCGCCGAGCTGCGGCGGCCAGCCGTGTGTCAGCAGCCGCTGCGGCTCGAAGGCCAGCACGCACGCGGCGGCACCGGCGAGCAGGGCGACCAGCAGCGACAGCCGGGCGTAGGGATGGGCCAGCGCCCGCCCGCAACGCCCGGTGAACCCGACGTGGGACAGGGGCGGCACGGGAACGACGAGCTCCGTGGCGGCGACCCGGGGAGAGGCCGTGGCGGTGCCAGAGCGGTTGGCATCGAGCATCCGGTGACAGTAACCGAAGAGGGTGTGTGATCGCCGTCAAGCCTGCCGCACCGAAGAGGGCCCGGGCGCCCACGGCGCCCGGACCCGTCGCCCCTGCCTCACGCGGCGAGCGCGTGGCCTGGGTGGAGCACCACCTTGGTGTAGCCCTCGATCCGCTTGTCGAACTTCTCGTACGCCTGGGGCGCCTGGTCCAGCGGCAGCTCGTGGGAGACCACGAAACTGGGCTTGGCGCGCCCGGCGATGATCAGGTCGCGCAGCTGGCGGTTGTACCGCTTGACGTTGCACTGGCCCGTGCCCATCTGCTGGCCCTTCTCGAACATCTTGCCGATGGAGACCAGCAGCTGTCCGTGCTTGGCGTGCTCGTCCGGCCCGCCGGGGTCCGAGGGCACGTACAGACCCGGTACGCCGAGCATGCCCGTCGGCCGTACCGTCATGACCAGCTCGTTGAGGACGATGGCCGGTTCCTCGTGGCTGGCGTCGTGTGCCTGGGCCTGGTAGCCGACGGCGTCGACGCCCTTGTCGGTTCCCTCACCTCCGGTCTGTTCCTTGATCTGCTCGGCCGGGTCGCCCTTGGTGAAGTCGATGGGGATGGCTCCGATCTCCTCCGCCTTGGCGAGCCGCTCGGGCACCCGGTCCACCGAGAAGACCTTCGCCGCACCGCGCAGCAGCGCCGAGTAGGCGGCCATCAGGCCCACCGGTCCGGCGCCGTACACGGCCACGCTCTCACCGGGGGACACCTGGGCGAGTTCGCACCCGTGGTAGCCGGTCGGGAAGATGTCGGCGAGCAGCACGAAGTCGGTCTCGAACTCCTCGCCCGGCGGCAGCTTCAGGCAGTTGAAGTCGGCGTACGGCACCCGGAGCAGCTCGGCCTGGCCGCCGATGAACGGGCCCATCGCCACATAGCCGTAGGCCCCGCCGGCGAACCCGGGGTTGACCGTCAGGCAGAAGCCGGTCCTCCCGGCGAGACAGTTCTTGCAGAAGCCGCAGGCGACGTTGAAGGGCATCACGACGCGGTCACCCTCGGACAGGGAGGTCACGCCGCTGCCGACCTCCTCGATGATGCCGAGGTTCTCGTGTCCGAAGACGATGCCCGACTGGGCCGCCGTGCGGCCCTCGTACATGTGCAGGTCCGAGCCGCATATGGCGGTCGAGGTGACCCGTACGAGCACATCGTTGGGATGCTGGATCTGAGGGTCCTGGACGTCCTTCACCGCCACGCTGAAGGGCTCTTCGTAAACGACCGCTTTCACCTCTGTCACCTCCGCGTCGAGCGCCGGACGACGGCGGAGGGGAGGGGCCGCTGCCGAGGGGACGCACACGCGGGGGGAACGCACCCGGGGGCGCGGGCCCTCGGACTGTGCCGTGACCCCATGTGCCCGCTTCACCGCCGGTACTTCCAGATAACGCCCGCACGGCAGGGGGTGCAACCCGCGTCGGGAGGGGCGCCGCGCGGTGGGGCGTGGCCCCCCGCGGGAAAACCGTTCGACGCCGGAACATGTCATCGACGATGATCGACGGCATGTTCCGGTACGCCTTCCTCCTCGCAGCATCCGCCGTCGCGGATGCGCCGAAGGCTGCCGTCCCGATCCTCGCGGCCGCTGTCGACGGCGCCCGAAGCTGACCCTCTCCGGAACGTCCGGCGGACCCCGCAGGGGGAGGGTCGGCCCGTCCCGTGGGGTCCCGCATTCCCTGACGACCAGCAGAGGCTTCGAGGTAACAGCCATGTCCAAAACGGACTACGTGCGCACCAAGCCGCACCTGAACATCGGCACCATGGGGCACGTCGACCACGGCAAGACCACCCTGACCGCCGCCATCACCAAGGTCCTCGCCGAGCGCGGCACCGGCGGCACCACCCGCTACGTTTCGTTCGACCGCATCGACCGGGCCCCGGAGGAGGCCGCCCGCGGTATCACCATCAACATCGCGCACGTCGAGTACGAGACCGACACCCGGCACTACGCCCACGTGGACATGCCCGGCCACGCCGACTACGTCAAGAACATGGTCACCGGAGCCGCGCAGCTAGACGGGGCGATCCTCGTCGTCTCCGCGCTCGACGGGATCATGCCGCAGACCGCGGAACACGTGCTGCTCGCCCGGCAGGTGGGTGTGGACCACATCGTCGTCGCGCTCAACAAGGCCGACGGCACGGACGACGGGGAACTCGTCGACCTCGTCGAGCTGGAGGTCCGCGACCTGCTCACGGCCCAGGGCTACCCCGGCGACTGCGTCCCCGTCGTACGGGTCTCGGGCCTGAGGGCGCTGGAGGGCGACCCGCGCTGGACGGCGTCCGTCGAGGCGCTGCTCGACGCGGTGGACACCTATGTGCCCCTGCCGGAGCGGTACCTGGACGCGCCGTTCCTGCTCCCCGTGGAGAACGTGCTCACCATCACCGGGCGCGGCACCGTCGTCACGGGCGCGGTGGAGCGGGGGACGCTCCGCCCGGGGGACCGGGTGTCCGTGCTGGGCGCCGGCGTGGAGAGCGTGGTCACCGGTCTGGAGACCTTCGGCAAGCCGATGAGGGAGGCTCAGGCCGGGGACAACGTGGCGGTGCTGCTGCGAGGGGTGCCGCGGGACGCCGTGCGGCGCGGGCACGTCCTGGCGGCACCCGGGAGTGTGGTGCCGGCCCGGCGGTTCTCCGCGCGGGTGTATCTGCTGTCGGGGCGCGAGGGGGGCCGTACGACGCCGGTCGCGAGCGGGTACCGGCCGCAGTTCTACATCCGTACGGCGGATGTGGTGGGGGACGTCGACCTCGGGGAGGCGGGGGTCGCCCGGCCGGGGGAGACGGTGACCATGAGCGTCGAACTGGGCCGGGAGGTCCCGCTGGAGCCGGGGCTCGGGTTCGCCATCCGGGAGGGCGGCCGGACGGTGGGTGCGGGAACGGTTGACTCCGTCGGTTCCTAGGGGTGGGGTGCGCGGGGGACCGCCGGTCCGTCGTGGCTGGTCGTGCGGTTCCCCGCCCCCTGCGGGGCGGGTCACAATGGGTCCCGTGACCGAGCAGATACCCGTGACCCGCACCACGGACCACGGCACCGCCAAGCTGATGCCCGACGTCGACCGGGCACGGGCCTGGTTGCTGACGGTCGACGGAGCGCCGCAGTCGTACGTCGATCTCGACGAGCCGGCGTATCTGGAGTTCGAGTACGCGCGGCGGCTCGGGCATGTGCTGGACACCGTGGCCGAGGCGGGGCGGGCGCTGGACGTGGTGCACCTCGGCGGGGGCGCGCTGACGCTGCCCAGGTACGTGGCGGCCACCCGGCCGGGCTCGCGGCAGGACGTCGTCGAGGCCGACCGGGGGCTGCTGGAACTGGTCGCCGAGCACCTGCCGCTGCCGGCGGGCTCGGGCATCGCGCTGCACGCGGGCGATGCCCGGGCCTGGCTGGAGACGGCCCCGGACGACCATGCCGATGTGCTGATCGCCGACGTGTTCGGCGGGTCCCGGGTGCCGGCGCACCTCACCACGCTCGCGTACGCCCGGGAGGCCGAACGGGTGCTGCGGCCCGGCGGGGTCTATCTGGCCAATCTCGCCGACGCGGCGCCGTTCGCGTTCCTGCGCTCCCAACTGGCCACCCTCGCGGCCGTTTTCGAGGAGCTGGCCCTGATCGCCGAGCCCGCCGTGCTGCGCGGCCGGCGGTTCGGGAACACGGTGCTCGTGGCCGCGCACCGGCCCCTCGACACGGCCGTCCTGGCCCGCCGGACCGCGGCGGACGCCTTTCCGGCCCGGGTCGAACACGGTGCGGGCGTAAGGGAGTTCACCGGTTCGGCGCGACCGGTCGAGGACGCCGGTGCCGTGCCGTCACCCGAGCCGCCCGACGGGGCGTTCGGCATCGGCTGACGCGGTCACCGAAACGGGTGCTCCCCCAGTCGGCTGCGCTCGGCGGGAATGTGACCTTGACCGCGTGCATGGTGAGTCCATGAACACTGCACAGCCGAACCCGGCCAAGTACCCGCTCCTCCGTCCCCGTGTGCCGCGAATATGCGCGGTGAGTGCCGTGAGCGCCCTCCTGGGCCTGGCCTGCCTGGCAGGCACGGCGAACGCCGCAGCGGCCGCGCCCCCCGCCCCGCACGCCGCCGCACAGGCGACGGGCGGGGCGGCGGTCCCAACCAACGTCCACCGCGCGCCCGTCCGTCCCGGTGGCGGCGACTACGGCGACGACGACGAGTGCGACGGTCTCATCATCCTCCTCTGCATCTGACGGAACCCTCGCGGCAATTCCGACCGCGTCCCGCCCCGCCGAGGACACCGACGGGGCGGGACGCCCCACGTCTTCCCCAGGTCGACGTCTGCGACCGTTTCCCACCGTTCGGAGGGGCGTCATGACAGGTGCGCCAGGCAGGCTGCGCAGGGTCACGTCACGAGCCACCGGCCTCGTTCTCCTGGTCTGTGCGGCAGCGGCCCCCGGGCTGATACAGCCGGAGTCGGCCCTCGCGCATCGCGCGGCAGCGGTACGAGGCACGGACCCGCACCCCGACGGGCACATACCGATGCCCCCGGGGGTCCACGGCGAGGTCGTTCCCGAGGAGGCCATGCGGCCTCCCGCTCCCCTCCTGCCGCGAGAGGGATGGACCGCCACCGCCGACAGCGAGGAGACGCAGGCGGGTGACGAGCGCGCCCAGATGGCGCTGGACGGCGACCCCGGCACCCTGTGGCACACCAAGTGGTCCGATGACGAACCCCCGCGGCCGCACGCCATCACCATCGACATGCACCGCACCGCCGTCGTCTCCGGCATGGTCTACCAGCCGCGCCAGGACGGCAGCCCCAACGGCCGGATCGGCGAGTACGCCCTCTCCGTGAGCGGCGACGGCACGGTGTGGGGAAAGCCCGTGGCCACGGGAATGCTGGCCGACGACGCGACCACCAAGACACTGCGTTTCGCCGCCGCCCGCGCCCGCTACGTGCGGCTGACCGTCACCTCCGAGGCCGGCGGTCGCGGACCGTGGGCCTCGGCGGCGGAGATCAACCTGCTCGGCGACCCGGGCGGGCCCGCCCCCGGGGCCGATCTGCCGCGCGACGGGTGGACCGCCACCGCGTCCAGCGAGGAGACCCAGGACGCCGACGACGGCGCCCGGAACGTGCTGGACGGTGACTCCGGCACGCTGTGGCACACCCAGTGGAGCGGTACCGTCCCGCCGCTGCCGCACAGCATCACCATCGACATGCACCGCACCGCGGTCGTCTCAGGTCTCAGCTACGACCCGCGTACAGACGACAGCCCCAACGGCCGGATAGGCCAGTACTCGATCACCACCAGCCTGGACGGCACCGCTTTCGGGAAGCCCGTGGCGAGCGGGACCTGGAAGGACGACGACACCGTCAAGGGCGCCACGTTCGGCCAGCCCGTCAGCGCCCGCTACGTCCGGCTGACCGCACTCACCGAGGCCGGTGGGCGCGGACCGTGGACGTCGGCGGCCGAACTGCGCCTGAGCGGCCCCGCCGACCCCGCCGTACACGGCCGGTGGAGTTCCGTGATCGGCTTCCCGCTGGTGCCGGTGGCCGCCGCCGTCCTGCCCAACGACAAACTCCTGACCTGGTCCGCCTACGCACCCGACCGCTTCGGCGGAAGCAACGGCTACACCCAGACCGCCGTCATGGACCTGGCCACCGGCAAGATCACTCAGCGCCGGGTGGACAACACCAAGCACGACATGTTCTGTCCGGGCGTCGCGCTCCTTTCCGACGGCCGGGTCCTGGTGACCGGCGGTAGCAACGCCGAGCGTGCCAGCATCTACGACCCCGCCACCGACAAGTGGGCCTCCACCAGCGACATGAACATCGCGCGGGGCTACCAGGGCATGACCCTGCTGCCCAACGGTGACGCGTTCGTCATCGGCGGCTCCTGGCAGCAGGACAACGCCCCGGACAAGGGCGGCGAGGTCTGGTCGGCCGCCACCGGCACCTGGCGCAAGCTGTCCGGCGTACCGGTCACCCCCATCCTGACCGCCGATCCGGCGGGCCCCTACCGGGCGGACAACCACGCCTGGCTGTACGCCACGTCCAAGGGACGCGTCCTGCAGCTCGGCCCCAGCAAGCAGCTCAACTGGATCACCACCGACGGCGACGGCAGCATCACCCCGGCCGGCACCCGCGCCGACAGCGTCGACGCGATGAACGGCGACGCCGTCCCCTACGACGTGGGCAAGTTCCTCACCCTGGGCGGCGCCACGGCGTACGAGAACGCGACAGCCACCAACCGCGCCTACACCGTCGACGCGAACGGCAGCAACGGCAAGCCCGTCAGCGCCCGCACCGGCGACATGTCCTACGCCCGCTCCTTCGGCAACAGCGTCGTCCTGCCCGACGGCAAGGTCGCGGTCTTCGGCGGGCAGTCCTATGCCAAGCCCTTCAGCGACGGCCACTCCGCCCTGACCCCCGAGATCTGGGACCCCGCCACCGGCCGCTTCACACCCCTGGCGTCCATGGCGATCCCGCGCAACTACCACAGCGTCGCGAGTCTGCTGCCCGACGGGCGTGTCTTCACCGGAGGCGGCGGCCTGTGCGGCGACTGCCAGACCAACCACGCCGACGGGGCGATCTTCACCCCGCCCTCCCTCCTCAACACCGACGGCACCGAGAAACCCCGGCCCCGCTTCGTCGGCGACGTACCCGCGAAGGTCGCGTACGGGCAGCAGCTGAAGGTGACGACCGACGTGCCCGTCGACAAGTTCGCCCTGATCCGGGCCGGAGCCTCGACGCACTCCATCGACAACGACCAGCGCCGTATACCGCTGACGCCCCGCAAGACCGGAACCAACACCTACCAACTGACCGTCCCGGCCGACTCCGGTGTGGCACTCCCCGGTACGTACATGCTCTTCGCGCTCGACACACACGGCGTTTCCAGCACGGCCGCGATCCTCAACGTCAACTCCGCCGGCAAGTGAGGTCTGCGACCGCGCCGACGGCCCGTACGGCCGCGCTTGCCGGCGCGGCCGTACCCACCGCTACTCGTGCGTCGGACTTCCGTGCAGCCGGACCGTGCTGAGGATCTTCAGGACGGTCGCCCTGGGGACCTCACCCTTCACGCCGGTGGCCCCGAAGAAGTTGACCGACACATAGTCGCTGGCCGCGTTCTTGAAGCCGAACGTGAGTGCCTGACCGTCGGTCACGCACTTGCCCTTGCGCGGAGTGTGGTGCGACTGGGCCCACGCGTAGCTGCCCTCGATGCCCGAAGCGGTCTTGAAGGGGGTGGCCTTCTTGTCCCACGAGAGGCTCTTCTTGTCCGGCATGGTGTAGGCGCCGTAGACCCACCAGGGCGGCGTGTTGATCGCGATCTCGTCCGTGTTCTTGGCACCGCTGGCGCCCTTGGCGCCCACGGTCGCCAGCTGGGTGTCCTCGGTGCGGCCGTCCTTGTCGTCGTCGGACGTGCACCAGGTGGGCTGGTACTCGGCGAGGCCCGACATGGTGATGCCCGTGTTGGCCTGGCCCTTCGGGAAGTCGAAGATGATCGCGGCGTCCGGTTTGTCGACCTGCCAGTCCGCGGGCACGTCGTAGGCGACGCCCCACTTGGAGTTCACCACGACCCTCCAGCCGGCGATGGTCGGCTTCTCGGCGCCGGTGCCGCGCGGGTCGTCGGTCGCGGACGAGGTGGCCGACGGCTGCCCGGCCGGCTTGCTCGTGTGCTGACCGCCCTTGCCGCCGGCCTCGTCGTCCTTGCCGCCGTTCGAGCCGAGAACCAGATAACCGGTCACACCGGCGGCGACCACGACCGCCGTGGCCGCGAGGATCGCGATCAGTTTCGTGCGGCCGCCGCCCTGCGGGGGCTGCGGGAGGGGTGCGGTGGGCGGCTGCTGCTGCCCCCACTGCGGCTGCTGACCGTACTGCCCGGCCGGCGGGTACTGCTGGTACCCCGGTTGCTGGTACGGGTTCGGCTGCTGGTACCCCGGCTGCTGGTACGGGTTCTGCTGCGGATGCTGCTGCGGGTTCGGCGCGCCCCCTGGCGGCTGCTGATCTGGCCACATGGCCAGTAACCCTAGTGCGGCCCGGGACACGATTCGGTCACTGGCCCTCGCCAGGGTCGTAGCGAAGCCCTACTCGTGAGTAACATAACGGCATGAGCGCAGACCAGATGTCGATCGGCGAGATGCTCGCCGCCACCGTGCCCATGGCCCGGACCCTGAACCTGGAGTTCCTGGAGACCACCCCCGACAAGGCCGTCGTGTCCCTGCCGGACCAGGGCGCCTACCACAACCACGTGGGCGGCCCGCACGCCGGCGCGATGTTCACGCTCGGGGAGTCGGCCAGCGGGGCCATCGTGCTGGCCGCCTTCGGCGACCAGCTCTCCCGCGCGGTGCCGCTCGCCGTACGTGCCGACATCGCCTACAAGAAGCTGGCGATGGGCGCCGTCACCGCGACCGCGACGCTGGGCCGCCCGGCCGCCGACGTCGTCGCCGAACTGGACGCCGGGCAGCGCCCCGAGTTCCCGGTGACGATCGAGATCCGGCGCGCGGACGGTGCCGTGACGGGCGAGATGACCGTCCTGTGGACGCTGCGCCCCAACCAGCAGGACTGACCGGGCACTTGGCGAGGGGCTCCGCGTGCGGGGCCCCTCTTCCCGTCGTCCCAGGCGGCCCGGCGACCTCCCGCAGTCGCGCTCGCGCCGTCCTGGAGTCCCGCCGTGAACTCCTTGAGCCGGCCGATGAACGCGGGTCCCGGGTCCGGGCGGGCACAGGCCGGCCGGACCAAAGACGACCCCGTGCACGGTGCCGTTCGCCGCGAGGTCCTGGAGGGCGTCGGTCGGCTGGATCTCGCCGCCGCGGCCCGGCGGGGTGCGCTCCAGGACGTCGAACACGCCCAGGTCGAGGACGGAGCGGCCGATGACCGCGTACCGGCTCGGCGCGGCCCGCGGTGCGGCTTCTCCACCAGCCCGGCCATCCGTACGACGCCTTCCTCGCCGGCCGGTTCCACCGCCGCGCAGCCGTAGCGACGGATCTGCTCCGGGGCCCCCATCAGGGCGACCACGCTGCCCGCCCGAGCCCGGCCGGGCCGTGCCGGCGGACGCGGATGAGAGCGGGCCCGGAGAAACACAGGAACCGGCTGTGGAAGTGATACCGCCGGTAACTATTGTGGATTTCACCGACGTTGATGCCGAGTCAAACGAACTTCTTGTTTCCTGTCAGCCGCGTGTGCGAAGGTGAGCCTCCCCGCGGGAGGGCAAAGGCAGGCGTCGAACGCCAAGGCCGGCCCTTTAGGTATGCACCAATTCGGCACTGCTTTCCGACAGGACGGCATTTCGTGCGCGGTCCTGCGGCTGGAAAGGACATGGTTCCGTGCAGTCCCCTCACCCCCCACGCCCGCCGTACCCGCCGCTGCCCGGTCCGACCGGGGAGTCCGACCGCAATCTCGCCGCCCTGCTCGGCGGCCCGCACCCCGCCCGCCATCACGCCGTCGCCCTGCTGCTGGCCCGCCACTGGCGGGCCGCCCGCGACTACGCCGTCGTCTGCCTGACCTCCGCCTGTCCCACCGCCCACCTCGTGGCCACCGCCGCCTTCCACGAGGTCCTCGGCCGTATGGCGGGCGGGGTGGTCGGCGGCGCCCTGCGCCCGCAACTGCTGGCCGCCGTCCGCGACATCGTCCGCACGTGGGCGGACGACGACGCGGCCTGTGCGACTCTGCCGGAATTGCGCAAACCCGCCGGCGGACGGGGACTGCGGGCGACAAAGCCCGGAACGCCGGAAAGGCGGCAACTCGCCGAGCGTGCATTCCAGGCCCTTCCCGGCGCCTCGCAATGCCTTCTGTGGCACACCGAGGTCGAAGCGGAACCGATAAACATACCCGCCGGTCTGCTGGGGATCGACCACGCCACCGCGACGACCGCCCTGGAGCAGGCCCGCGAGCAATTCCGCGCCGCATGCGTCCGCGCCCACCGGGAACTCGCGCCCTCCCGGGAATGCCGCTTCTACACCCGGCTCCTCGACGTCCCGCTGCGCCGCGGCGGCGCCCTGCTGCCGGATGTGCGACAGCATCTGACGGTCTGCGCGTACTGCCGGCACGCCGCCGAAACCTTCGCGCTGTTCGACGACAGCCCCGGACTCCTGCTCGCCGAGACCGTCCTCGGCTGGGGAGCCCGCCGCTATCTCGACTCCCGCCCGGAGTACGACGCCGCCGAGGAGGCGCCGCAGGCACCGGCGCCCGGCCAGGAGGGAACCGGGGCCGGCGGCAGGCACCGCCTCGGCACCCGCGGACGCCACCGCACCGCCCTGGCCGTCGGCGTCGGGCTGGCCTCCCTCGCGCTGCTCGCCACCGTTCTCGTGGCCAGGAGCTGGTCCGATGACAACGGTGTCCCGGCGCCCGGTGCCACCTGGGGCGCACCGGCCGGCCGCACCACGCGCCCGGACGGCACCGGCGGTCGGTCCGGCACCTCCCCCTCGGCCGCCACGGTCGGCGAAACCGTCGAGATCGCCCGCGGCAGCCTGCGCGGCCTCGCCTCCGGCCGCTGCCTCGACGTGCGCGGGAACGCCGTGGAGCCGGGCGCGGGTCTCGCGCTCGCGCCGTGCTCGCCCGCCGTCTCGCAGTGGTCGTACCAGGACGACGGGTTGCTGCGCAGCGCCGCCGACCCGGCGCTGTGCCTGGCCGCCGACCCCGGGACGAAGAACGTCGTGCTGGCCGGGTGCGTCGTGCACGCCGGAGAGGTGGCGTACGACTTCACCGTGCGGGGCGAGATCCTGCTCCGCCGACCCGGGGGCCTCGCGCTCGCCGCGGGCTCGGGCGGCCTCTGCGCGCGTGTCGGGCTGGCCCCGCGCGACGGTTCGCCGGAACAGCGCTGGGCGGTGGAGCCGGGTGCGGACGGAGTACGGCGACCCGACGCGGCGCCGGGTGCGCCTGGCGGTCCGGACGGTATCGGTGCCCGGGGCGGCGCCGGTGCGGACGGGGGCCGGGACCGGCGGCCGGGGCACGCCAAGGGGGATGCCTCGCGGGGCGGGTCGAAGGGTGACGGGCGAGGGGCCGCGCATGCGGGAGGGGCCCGGCCGGGGGAGCCGGGAGAGGCGAACGGGACCCGGATCGCCCAGGTCCGCGCGGATCACGGCCGGCACCGGGCGGTGGGGCCCGGCGGGGCGATACACGCGGCCCACGACGTCCTTGCGCCGATCACGGGGCGCGGGGCTCCGCCGTCGATCGCGGTGCGGGAGGCCCGCCCCGCGGTGCCGGTGCGCCCCGGTCATCCGCGGGTGCCGGCGCGTGACGCCCCGCCGCCCATCGCCGGGCCGGCCGCCGCCGTCCCGACGGCCGTGGGGGCGCGGCTGCGCTGACGCGCCGCGGGCCGACACCCGACACCCGGCCGGGTTCGAGCCACCGCGCCGACGGCATGCGGGTTTTACAGACTTCCGGCGAATGTCCCGGTGCCCGGCGGACGGGTGAACGCGAGGCCGAACCGGCGGGCACTTCGCCGGATATATGGGGGTGTGGCGCGTGGGCCCGGGTGGTCCCGCGCCCGCACCCGTGAGGGGAATGACCGCGTTTCCCGGTTCTTGCGGGCAATTCGTCCCGCTGGCCGAATCGATGTCACGGCGCGTGAAAAGGGCGCGACGTTATTGACCCATGAGTAGGCCGAGGCTAGGTTCCGGTGCCCTCGCACCAGAGCGTTCCGCCGCACACACCCCCCACCGTGCTGTCTCGCCGATCGTGCCGGAGCATCATGACCTCGCCTGTGCGCGCCCACGACCTCGTCCTGTGCCTCACTCCCTTCGGAGCCCCCGATGCCGCTCTCACCGCAGCCGCCTGCGCCGCCGGCGCGCTCGGCATCCTCGACCTGGGCACCGGCGACCGAAGTTCCCGGGAGGAGCTGGCGCGGCTGAGACGAGCCGCTCCGGGACCCTTCGGCGTACGGGTGACCGGCCGCTGCGTCCTGACCCCGGCCGAGGCCGGCGACGCCCCCGACACCGTGGTCCTCACCCCGGACGCCCCCTGGAGACCGGCTGAACTCACCCCGTCCTGCCGGGTGCTGGCGGAGGCCACGGACATCGCCGAGGCGCGCGCCGCCGTACGCGACGGCGCCCGGGGACTGATCGCCCGGGGCGGCGAGAGCGGTGGCCGGGTCGGCGAGCTGAGCACCTTCGTACTGCTGCAACAGCTGCTGCGCGACGAGGAGTTGGGTGGCGTCCCGGTCTGGGCCTGCGGCGGCATCGGGCCGCGTACGGCGGCTGCCGCCGTGGCCGGCGGTGCCGCCGGGGTCGTCCTCGACAGTCAGCTGGCCCTGCTCACCGAATCGGGCCTGCCCGAGACGGTCCGCTCGGTGCTGCGCTCCCTGGACGGTTCGGAGACGGTGCTGCTGGGCGGCCACCGGGTCCTGCGGCGCCGGGGGCCGGACGCCCCGCGGCCGCCCGCCGACGACCCGGAGGCGGTCGCGTCCCTGCTGGACGCCGGCGAGCTGCGCGGCCGGCTGCTGCCCGTGGGCCAGGACGGCTTCCTCGCCGCCCGCTTCGCCGAACGGTACGCAGACGTACGGCGCACGGTGCGGGAGGTGTCGGCGGCGCTGCGCGGCACGGCCGACGGCGATCCGGCTCTCGCCCTGCGTCCCGGGTCGGCCATGAGCAGAGCGCTCGGCACCCGGCTCCCCGTCGCCCAGGGGCCGATGACCCGGGTCAGCGACCAGGCCGGTTTCGCCGCCGCCGTCGCCGCGGACGGAGCGCTGCCGTTCCTGGCGCTGGCCCTCGCCGACGGCGAGCGCACCCGGTCGATGCTCACCGAGGCCCGGGCCGTGCTGGCCGGGCGGCCCTGGGGCGTGGGGGTGCTCGGCTTCGCGCCCGAGGACATCAGGGGCGCCCAGCTTGAGGCCGTACGGGAGCTGCGGCCCACGCACGCGGTCATCGCCGGCGGACGGCCCGCCCAGGCCGAGACGCTGGAGCGGGCCGGGATCCGCACCTTCCTGCACGTGCCCTCGCCGGGACTGCTGCGGCAGTTCCTGGACGCGGGTGCGCGCCGGTTCGTGTTCGAGGGGTCCGAGTGCGGTGGGCACGTCGGGCCGCGGGCTTCCTTCCCGCTGTGGGAGGCCCAACTCGCCGTACTGGAGGACTTCCTGGCCCAGGCCGACGACGGTGCCGCACAGCGGCTGGAGGTGTTCTTCGCCGGCGGGGTCCACGACGAGCGGTCGGCGGCGATGGTCGCGGCCCTGGCCGCGCCGCTCACCGCCCGCGGCGCCGCCGTCGGCCTGCTCATGGGCACCGCCTACCTGTTCACCGAGGAGGCCGTGGCGCACGGCGCCATCCGGCCCCTCTTCCAGCGACAGGTCCTCGCCGCCACCACGACCGCCCTGCTGGAGACCGCCCCCGGCCACGCCACCCGCTGCGTCCCGAGCCCCTTCACCGGCGACTACCGCGACCGGCAGGCCGCCTTACGAGCGCGGGGCCTGCCCGACCGCGAGATCTGGGAGAGCCTGGAACGGCTGAACGTGGGCCGGCTGCGCATCGCCAGCAAGGGCGTCGAGCGCGGCACCGACGGCGCGCTGACGGCCGTCGGTGAGGAACGGCAGCTCGCGGACGGGATGTTCATGGCCGGCGAGGTCGTCGTCCTGCGCTCGGCGACCACCACCCTGGCGGACCTGCACCGCTCGGTGACCGACGGCGCCGCCGACTTCCTGACACGGCGGGCCGCGCGCCCCGGGCCCCTCACCCCGGCCGAACCCGTGCCGCTCGCCCCGCCCGCCCCGCTCGACATCGCGATCGTCGGCATGGCCTGCATGTTCCCCGGGGCACCCGACCTCGCCGCCTTCTGGGCCAACATCGTCACCGGACGCGACGCCGTCACCGAGGTCCCGCCCGAGCGCTGGGACCCGGCCGTCCACCACACCAGCGGGAGCACGGCGTCCCAGTGGGGCGGCTTCCTGCCCCGCATCCCCTTCGACCCGCTGCGCTACGGCATCCCGCCCACGTCCCTCGGCAGCATCGAACCCGTCCAGCTGCTGTCCCTGGAGGCCGCCCGCCGGGCGCTGGAGGACGCCGGATACGGCGAACAGGGGCGGGAGTTCGACCGCTCACGGACCTCCGTGGTCTTCGGCGCCGAGGCGGGCAGCGACCTGTCCAACGCCGTCACCCTGCGCGCCGTCCTCCCCTCCTACTACGGCAAGGTGCCCGACGGCATCGAGGAGCAGCTGCCCCGCCTGACCGAGGACTCCTTCCCCGGCATGCTCGCCAACGTCGTCTCCGGCCGGATCGCCAACCGGCTGGACCTCGGCGGCGCCAACTTCACCGTCGACGCCGCCTGCGCGTCCTCCCTCGCCGCCCTCGACGTGGCCTGCAAGGAACTCGTCACCGGCACCAGCGACCTCGTGCTGTGCGGCGGTGCCGACCTGCACAACGGGATCAACGACTTCGTCCTGTTCTCCTCCGTCCACGCGCTCTCGCCGACCGGACGCTCCCGCGCCTTCGACGCCTCGGCCGACGGCATCGCCCTCGGCGAGGGCGTGGCCTGTGTGGTCCTCAAACGGCTCGCGGACGCGGAACGGGACGGCGACCGGATCTACGGCGTCGTCAAGGGTCTCGGCTCGGCCAGCGACGGCCGCTCACTCGGCCTGACCGCACCCCGCCCCGAGGGCCAGCGGGCGGCGCTGGAGCGGGCCTACCGCAACGCCGGTGTCTCGCCCGCCGACGTCGGTCTGGTCGAGGCGCACGGCACGGGCACGGTCGTCGGCGACCGCACCGAACTGACCGTACTCGCCGAGGTGTTCGCCGAGGCCGGGGCGGAGACCGGCAGCTGTGCGCTCGGCTCGGTCAAGTCGCAGATCGGGCACACCAAGTGCGCCGCCGGACTCGCCGGTCTGATCAAGACCGCCCTCGCCCTCCACACCGGGATCACCCCGCCCACCCTGCACCTGGAGCGGCCCAACCCGGCCTGGGCGGAGGACGAGAGCCCGTTCGCCTTCCACACCCGAGCCCGGCCCTGGACGGCACCGGCCGCCGAACGCCTCGCCGGTGTGAGTGCGTTCGGCTTCGGCGGCACCAACTTCCACGCGGTCCTCGCCGGCCACGCCGCGGCCGTACCGCCCCGGCAGGCCCTGGACGCCTGGCCGGCCGAGCTGTTCCTCTTCCGGGGCAGGGACACGGCGACGGCCCACCGCCACGCCGAGGACCTCCTCCGTGCCGCCGAGACCGCCGGCCGCCCCTGGCGCCTGCGCGACCTCGCCCTCGCCGCGGCCCGCCGCGCCGACACCTCCCACGAACCGGTACGCGCCGCGATCGTGGCCCACGACACCGAGGAACTGATCGGCCACCTGCGACGACTCCTCACCGGCGCCCCAGATCCGGCCGCCGGGATCCACGTCGCGGGGCCCGGAGAGGACGGTGTCGGGGGGCTGGCCGAGGGTGGGGTCCCTGGACCGGCGAGTGTCGAGGTCGTGGGGCTGACGGAGGCCGGGCCCGGGGTAGCGGCGAGCGGTGCGGTGGCGGGTCCGGCGGAGGGCGGGGTTGCTGGGCCGGTGGTGGGTGGGGGTGCGGGGGCGGTGCGTGGTCAGGTCGCGGGCCGGGTGGGTGGCGAGGTCGGGGACCCGGCGGAGGGAGTGGCCGCCTGGCCAGCGGTGGACGGGGTTCCCGGGCCGGCCTGTGGTCAGGTCGCCGGGACGGCGCGTGGGAAAGTCGCCTTTCTCTTCCCCGGCCAGGGCAGCCAGCGCCCCGGCATGCTCGCCGACCTCCTCGTGCACCTCCCCGAGCTGCGGCACTACC
The DNA here is from genome assembly GCF_053598395.1 of Streptomyces sp. NPDC001135. Lineage (NCBI taxonomy): Bacteria > Bacillati > Actinomycetota > Actinomycetes > Kitasatosporales > Streptomycetaceae > Streptomyces > Streptomyces sp. NPDC001135. The sequence goes on from NZ_JBSFKD010000033.1 coordinate 76,971, forward strand.
TGGACCTCGGCCGGGCCTACGCCGACACCGTCCACCCGCCGGCCGCCTTCGCCGACACCGCCCGCGAGCGGCGCCGGGCCGCCCTCACCGACACCCGGGTCGCGCAGCCCGCCCTCGGTATCGCGGGCCTGGCCGCCCACGCCTTCCTCACCTCGGCCGGGATCCACCCCGACCAGGCCGCCGGGCACAGCTACGGCGAGCTGGTCGCCCTCACCGCGGCCGGCGCCCTCGACCCCGAGACCCTGCTGGAGCTGAGCACCGAGCGGGCCGGCGCGATCCTGGCGGCGGCGGGCGACGACCCGGGCACCATGGCCGCCGTCGGCGCATCCGCCGACACCGTCGTACGCACCCTGCGCACGACCGGCGCACCCGCCTCCGTCGTCGTCGCCAACCTCAACTCGCCCGACCAGACGGTGATTTCCGGACCGACGGCGGATGTCGAAACGGCCGTACGACTGCTGCGCGACGCCGGGCTCGGGGCGCGGCGCATCCCGGTGGCCTGCGCCTTCCACAGCCCGCTCGTGGCCGCGGCGGGGGAACGGTTCGCCAAGGTGCTCGCGGACAAGACGGTACGGGCGCCCGAGTTCCCCGTCTGGGCCAACCGCACCGCCGCACCCTACCCGCGGAGCCCCGCCGAGGTGCGCACCGAACTCGCCGCCCAGATCGGCGCCCCCGTCGCCTTCGCCGCCCAGATCGAGGCGATGTACGAGGCCGGCGCGCGCGTCTTCGTCGAGGCGGGTCCCGGCACGGTCCTCACCCGGCTGGTCGGACGGATCCTCGGCGACCGCCCACACCGCACGGTCGCCTGCGAACCGACCGCCGACAGCGGCCTGCGCGGCTGGCTCGACGCCCTCGCCCGACTCGCCGTCGCCGGGCAACCGGTGCGCACCGCCTGGCTCCTGCATGGCCGCGACGCCGTCGACGCGCTGCGCACCCCGGCGCCGCGGCGGCCGGGCTGGACGGTCGACGGACACCTCGTCCGCACCGCCGACGGAGCACTCCTGCCCGGTGCCCTCGCACCGGCCCGACGAGTCGTGGAGACGACCGTGACCACCGACCAGCCGTACGGCGCCCCGGCCGACCGGGACGCGCTCATCTCCGAGTTCCTGCGCACCAGCCGGGAGATGATCGCCGCCCAGCGCGATGTCCTGCTCACCTACTTCGGCGCCGCCCCGGGCGCCACACCGGCGGCGCCCGTCCCACCCGTGGCGCCACCGCGGACGACGACACCCGGACTGCCCGCGGCACCAGCGCGGTCGCTCGATCCGGGCGTCGCGGAGCCGGTGGACGGAGAGCCGGCGGCCGTGGAGCCGGTCGGTGACGCGGAGCGGGCCGGTGACGTGGAGCGGGTCGTCCTGGAGATCATCAGCGAACGCACCGGCTACCCCGTGGACATGATCGAGCCCGACCTCGACCTGGAGGCGGACCTCAGCATCGACTCCATCAAACGGGCCGAGATCGCCGGCGAACTCGCCAGACGCCTCGGCATCGCCGGCGGCGCGGACGTCCTGGCCGACGCCGAACTGGAGGAGCTGGCCAAGGCGCGTACGGCGGCGGCGGTGACGGGCTGGCTGACGGCACGGATCGGCGCGCGCAACGGGGACCGGAGCGGGCCGGACCGGAGCGGGCAGGGCGAGGTACCGCCGTACGTCGCCGACGGGAGCGGCGGAACCGAGGGGCGGGCCGGGACACCGTCCGTGGGCGTGGCCAGGGGAATGACCGGGGAGCCGGGCGGGCCGTCGTACCCGGAAGCCGGGAAAGGGCCGTTCGAAGGGCTGGCCGGGCCGTCGTCCCCGGATGGCGGGAGCGGCTTGTCCGAGGGGCGGGCCGGGGGGTCGTACCCGGGCGTCGGCAGCGGGTGGGCCGGGAAGCGGTCCGAGCCCTCGTCCAGCCCGGCCCTCGGGGTGGCGCCCCAGCGGTACGAGCTGCGCCCCGTGCCCCTTCCCGAGCCCGGCCCGGCCGGCGGCGACGCTCCCTCCCCGGCCGGCCGGCGATTCGCCCTCCTCGGGGACGGTGAGGGCGCGGCGGCCGAGGTCGCGGAGCGACTCGTGGCGCACGGCGCCGACACCCTGCTCCTCGAGCGAGGTCACCTCCTCACCCCCGCGGACGGCCCGGTCGACGGGATCGTGTACCTCGGCGCGCTGCCCGGCCCGGACCTCCCGGTGCTGCCGGACGCCTTCCCGGTGCTTCAGGCGGCGCTCGGCTGTGGCCCGCGCCGGCTGCTCGCCGTCCGGGCCGCCGACCGCACCGCGGCACTGCGCGCGGCCGGCCTGGACGGGCTGTTCCGCAGCATCGCCCGCGAGTACCCGGACCTGCTCGCACGGGTCGTCGCCGTCGCCGACACCGCCCCGGCGGCCGTCGCCGACGCCGTGCTCGCCGAGCTGCGCGCCCCCGAACCGGCCCCCGTCGTGCTGCGTACGGCGGCCGGGGCCCGGCACGGGCTCGCGCTGCTGCCCGCCCCCCTCGGCACGCACGCCACTACGGGCGCCGGACCGGCCGCGGACGGTGCCGCCGAAGCCGCCGCGCTCGGCCTCGACCGGGACTCGGTCGTACTGCTCGTCGGCGGCGCCCGGGGCATCACCGCGAGGTTCGCCGCCACGCTGGCCGGCGCCTGCCGGTGCCGTCTCGAGCTGCTGGGCCGTACGCCGGTGCCCCCCGCGGCCGAGGATCCGCGCACGGCCGCCGCACGCACCCCGGTCGAGCTGCGGGCCGCGCTCGCCGCCGGGCCCGGCGCGCCCGGGCCCGCCGGGATCAACCGGGCCGCCGGACTCGTCCTCGCCCAGCGGGAGATCACCACGACCCTCGCGGAACTGCGCACGCTCGGCAGCGACGCCCGCTACCGCTCGGTGGACTTCCGGAACCGGGACGCCGTCCTGCGGGCGGTCAAGGAGACCCACGCCGAACACGGCCGGCTCGACGGAGTCGTCTTCGCCGCCGGGGTGATCGAGGACCGGCTGATCGCCGACAAGACCTCCGAGTCCTTCCAACGGGTGTACGGCACGAAGACGGCCGGGGCCACCGCGCTGTTCGCCGCCCTGGACGACCTGCCCGGCGCTCCCGCGTTCACCGTGCTGTTCGGCAGCGTCGCCGCCGTCCTCGGCAACCGCGGCCAGGCCGACTACGCCGCCGCCAACGACGCTCTGGAAGCGCTCGGCGCCGACCGGGCCGCCCGGACGGGCGCCCGCACGCTGACCGTCCACTGGGGCCCCTGGGCACCGTCCCCGACGCATGGCGGCATGGTCGGCGCGGAACTCGGCCGCGCGTACGCCCGGCGCGGCATCCAGCTGATCGACTCGGACGAGGGCACCGCGGCGCTGCTGCGGGAACTCGCCTGGGGCGAACCGTCGGCCCGTGCGGTCGTCTACACCGCGTCGGGCTGGTGAACATGACGGAACGCCGGACACCCGTCGCGGTCGCCGTCGTCGGGATGGCGGTGCTGCTGCCCGGCGCCCCCGGCCTGGACGCCTACTGGCGCAACCTGCGCGACGGCGTCGACGCGATCCGCGACGTCCCCGCGGACCGCTGGGACGCCGCCGCCTACCGGCCCGGCTCGGCCGCCGGGCCCGCCGTCGCCGGCCAGGTCTACTGCCGGCGCGGCGGCTTCGTGGACGGCCTGGCCGAGGTGGACGTCAGCCGGTACGGCATCATGCCCGCCGCCGTGCCCGGCACCGAGCCCGACCAGCTGATCGCCCTCGACGTGGCCGCCGCCGCGCTCGCCGACGCGGGCGGCGAGGACCGGCTCCCGGCCCGGGACCGGATCGGTGTGGCCCTGGGCCGCGGCGGCTATCTCACCCCGGGCCTGGCCCGCCTCGACCAGCGCGTCCGCACCGCCGGACAACTGACGCGCACCCTGGGGGAGCTGTTACCCCATCTGTCGGCCGCCCAACTCGACCGCGTCCGCACGGCGTTCACCGAACGGCTCGGCCCCGACAGTCCTGAGTCCGCGATCGGCCTGGTCCCCAACCTCGCCGCCTCCCGCATCGCCAACCGGCTCGACCTGCGCGGCCCCGCGTACACGCTGGACGCGGCGTGCGCCTCCTCCCTGGTCGCCGTGGACCAGGCGGTCACCGAACTCACCACCGGCCGCTGCGACCTGATGCTGGCCGGGGGAGTGCACCACTGCCACGACATCACCCTGTGGAGCGTCTTCGCCCGGCTGCGCGCCCTGTCCCCGACCCAGCGCATCCGCCCCTTCCACCGCGACGCCGACGGCATCCTCATCGGCGAGGGCACGGGCGTCGTCGTACTGAAGCGGCTCGCGGACGCCGAACGCGACGGCGACCGCGTGTACGCGGTGATCCGTGGCACGGGCGTGGCCAGCGACGGCCGCACCGCGGGGCTCGTCGCACCCGACCCGGGCGGGCAGGCCAGAGCCGTGCGGCAGGCCTGGCGGGCCGCCGGGCTCGACCCGGCCGCAACGGACTCCGTCGGCCTCCTGGAGGCACACGGCACCGCCACCCCCGCCGGGGACGCGGCCGAACTCGCCACACTCACCGAGGTGTTCGGACCGGGAGAGGGGTACGGCGACGACGACGCCGCGCGCCCGGTCCTCGGCTCGGTGAAGTCGATGATCGGCCACACCATGCCGGCCGCCGGGGTCGCCGGCCTGGTCAAGGCCGCCCTCGCCCTCCACCACGGCACCCTCCTGCCCACCCTGCACTGCGACACCCCCCACCCCGCGCTCGCCGCCACCCGCTTCCGCACCCTGGACCGGGCCCGCCCCTGGGAGACCGACCCACGGCGACCCGTCCGCCGAGCCGCCGTGAACGCCTTCGGCTTCGGCGGGATCAACGCCCACGTGGTGCTGGAGGAGGCACCGGGGGGCCGTTCGGTGCCGGGGAGGGCGCGGGGTGCGACTGCTGAGCCGGCGGGGGCTGCGGGTGCCGGTTCGGAGGCGGCGGGGGCGGTGGCTGTGGGTCGGGTCGCGGAGGGGACTGCGGGTGCTCCTCCGGGGCACGGGGAGGCGGCGTCGCCCGGGCCGCGCTCCGCGTCCGCCCCAGCCCGCGTCACCGAGCCCGAGCGGATCCTGCTGCTCGCCGCCGGCAGCGTGGCGGACCTCGCCGTAGCGCTCGGCACCGACGACTCGGCCGTCCTCGGCGCCGGTCTCGATCCTGCCCTGCCGCACACCGGCGCCGGCCCGGTCCGGCTCGGGATCGTGGACCCGACCGCCAGGCGGCTCGCCCTGGCCCGCCGCGCGGTCGCCAAGGGCCGCGTCTGGCAGGGCCGCAGCGATGTGTGGTTCCGGCCGGGCCCGCTGCTCGGGCGGGCCGCCGGCCGGCTCGCGTTCGTCTTCCCCGGCCTGGAAGGCGACTTCACGCCGCGCACCGACGACATCGCCGCCCACTTCGGCCTCACCCCACCGCCCGGCACGGACGTCCGGGTCGGCGACGTAGGACGGCACGGCTTCGGGGTCGTCGGTGTGGGGCGCCTGCTGGACCAGGCACTGCGCCGCATGGGCGTCGTACCGGACGCGGTCGCCGGGCACAGCGTCGGCGAGTGGACGGCCATGGTGGCGGCCGGGCTGTACGCGCCGGACCAAGTGGACGCGTTCATGGCCGGGTTCGACCCCGACGCGGTCACCGTCCCCGGCCTCGTCTTCGCCGCCCTCGGCACATCAGCCGCACACGTCCGGGCCGCGCTCGCCGAGTCCTGGGCGGACTCCGGGATCGTGCTCTCCCACGACAACGCGCCCCGCCAGTCCATGGTCTGCGGACCCGGCGCGGCGGTGGACGAGTTCGTGCGGTTCCTGCGTGCCCACGGGATCATCTGCCAGGTGCTGCCCTTCCGCTCCGGCTTCCACACGCCGATGCTGGAGCCGTACGTCGCGCCCATCAAGGACGCCGCCGACCGCTTCCGGCTGCACCGGCCGACCGTGCCGGTGTGGTCCGGGACGACCGCCGGGCCGTTCCCGGACGCGGAGCCGGCGGTACGCGAGTTGTTCGTCCGGCACCTGCTGGAACCCGTCCGCTTCCGCGAGCTGACCGAGGCCCTCTACGCCGCCGGGCACCGCGTCTTCGTCCAGACAGGCCCCGGCCGGCTCACCTCCCTCATCGGTGACACCCTCGGCGACCGGGACCACCTGACCGTCGCCGCCAACGTGCCCGAACGCGCTGGCATGCCCCAACTCCGCCGGGTGGCGACGGCGTTGTGGACGGCCGGGGCACCGGTGTCGCCGGCGGTGCCCTCACGCACGGCGGGGCCGACGGTGCCGGCGCACCCCGCGGGGACGTCCGTCGCGTCGGCGGTGCCACCCCGCGCCGCGGCACCCGCCCAGGCCTCCCGGCGCAGGCCCGTCCGGCTCGATCTCGGTGCCGCCCTGGTCTCGCTGGAGGGGCCGGTACTCGACGCACTCCGCGCGGAACTGCACACGGGGCCCCCTACCGCCCACCCGGCATCTCCGGACCACCAGGTACCAGACGCCACGCACCCCCAGGGACCGCCTGCCGCGCCCCCGGACTCTCCGGGCGCGTCCGGCCTCGGCGAACTCGAAGGGCTCGCCGCGCGCTTCCCGGCCGCCGCCGAGCTGGCCGCCCTGCTGCGGGACACCGCGGACACGGCGGCACAGCTGATCAGCGCGGACCGCAGCCGTGTCCTCAACGACGCCCCCGCCGCCCGCACCCTCGCCGGCCCGACCCGCGCCGCACCACCTCTCACCGGGTCCACCGGCGCCGCACCACCCCGTGACGCGACCACCGGCGCCGCACCCTCCCTCTCCGAGCCCTCCGTCTCCGCGCCTTCCCTCTCCGCGCCCTCCCCCTCCGAGCCCGCCTTCACCGCACCCGTCCCCGGGGCGCCCGCGCCGGCCGTCACCACCGTCCGGGTCTCCCCGCGCACCATGCCCCACCTCCTGGACCACTGCTTCTTCCCGCAACGGTCCGGCTGGCCGGACGTCGAGGACCGCTGGCCGGTGGTCCCCGCCACCACGATCGTCCGGCACATGATGGACGCCGCGGAGGCGGCGGCCCCCGGCCTGCGGGCGGTCGCCGTGCACGAGGCCCGTTTCGACCGCTGGCTCACCGCCACACCCCCCGTCGACATACAGGTCACCGTGACCCCGGTCCCCCGTCACCCGGACCGCGTCACCGTCACCCCCGCCCCTGGCCGACCGGCCGGTCTCACCCTCCCCCCGGCCCCCAGCCACTCCCACCGCGTCACCGTGGCCTTCGGCCCCACCGCCCGCGCCGTCGTCGAACTCGCCCCCGGCCACCCCGCACCACCCCCGCCCGGCCCCCTCCCGGACGCCCCCGAACGCCGCCCCCAGCACACCGCGGCCCAGATCTACCGGGAGCGCTGGATGTTCCACGGCCCCGGGTTCCAGGGACTGACCGACCTCACCGCGATCGGCGAGCGGCACATCCGTGGAGTGATCACCGCGCCCGCCGCCCCCGGTGCACTGCTCGACAACGTGGGGCAGCTCCTCGGCTACTGGATCATGGCGGCCCGGACCGAGCGGACCGTCGTCTTCCCCGTGCGGATGCGGCACATGCGGTTCCACGGACCGCACCCGGCGCCCGGGACCGAGGTCGGCTGCGTGCTGCGGATCACCTCCCTCACGGACACCGTCCTGGAGGCCGACGCGGAGCTGACCGTCGGTGGTCGGGTGTGGGCCGTGATCGGCGGCTGGCAGGACCGCCGCTTCGACAACGACCCGACCACCCGCCCCGTCGAACGCTTCCCCCAGCGCCACACCCTCTCCCGGGCCATGCCCGGCGGCTGGGCGCTGGTGCACGAACGCTGGCCGGACCTCGCCTCACGCGAACTGATCATGCGCAACTCGCTCGGCGCCGCCGAGCGCACCGAGTACGCCGCCCGCCCGCCGCGCGGCCGCCGGCAGTGGCTGCTGGGCCGGATCGCCGTCAAGGACGCCGTACGGCAGTGGCTCTGGCAACACGGCGAGGGACCTGTCTTCCCGGCGGAACTGCGGGTCCACAACGACGAGTCGGGGCGCCCGTACGTCACCGGGGTGTACGGCCGCGCCCTGCCCCCGCTGGACGTCTCGCTCGCCCACCGCGGCGAGGCGGGCGTGGCGATCGTCCGCCCGCACACCCCGCGGCCCGGTCCCGGCATCGACATCGAAGAGGTCACCGAGCGCGATCCGGCGACCCTCGCCACCGCGCTCGGCCCGGCCGAACTGCGGCTCCTGCGCGCCCGCTCGGCGGACGGCACCGACCCGCAGGCCCTGTGGTTCACCCGGTTCTGGGCCGCCAAGGAGGCGGTCGCCAAGGCCGAGGGCGTCGGATTCGGCGGCCGGCCACGGGACTTCGCGGTGCTGGAGACCACCCCGGACGGCAGCCGGCTGGTGGTCTCCGGGCGGCTGGAACGCGTCTACACCGTGCGCTGCGCGGCGCTGGCCAATCCGCCCGCCCTGCCGGACCGCGCCTATGTGGCGGCCTGGACGACCGGGCCCGGAGCCGACGACGGACACCCCCACGAAGCAGCCGAGGAGCACCCCCGATGAACCCCACCCATCCGTTCCCGACGGACCCCACGCATCCGGCGCCGGCGCAGCCCACCGTCGACGCCGTGCTCGCCGACGTCACCGGCATGCTCCGCACGGTGCTGGCGGAGTACGGCGACGACGACGTGGTGATCGGGCTGTCCACCACCTTCAACCGGGACCTGGAACTGGAGAGCATCGACCTCGTCACCCTGGCCGGCCTGCTGGAGGAGCGGTACGGGCAACGCGTCAACCTCGCGGAGTTCCTGGCCGGCATGGAGTTCGACGAGATCATCGAGCTGACCGTCGGCCGGCTCGTGGAGTACGTGGTGTGGAGCCTGAAGACCACGCGGCCGAAGACCACGCAGCCGAAGACCACCCAGGCGGGCTGAGCCATGGCGATGGTCGACGCCGACGGTATCCGGCTGCACGTCCAGCGCATGGCCCCGCCCGGCGACAGCACCCCGCACGGCACGGTCGTCCTGGTGCACGGCCTGCTCACCGACAGCCTGGCCAGCTACTACTTCACGGTCGCGCCCGCCTTCGCCGCGGCCGGACTCGACGTCGTCATGTACGACCTGCGCGGGCACGGCCGCAGCGAGCGCCCGCCGCACGGCTACACCCTCGACCACAACATCGACGACCTGGAGGCGCTCCTCGGCCGGCTGGCCGTCACCGGGCCCGTCCACCTCGTCGGCAACTCCTACGGCGGGACCATCGCCTTCGGCTTCGCCGCCCGGCACCCCGCGCGCGCGGCCAGCCTGACGCTGATCGAGTCCGAGCCCGCGACGGCCGCGTGGGCGGCGAAACTCGGCCGCATCCTGGACCGGGTCATGACCGAACTCGCGCACAACGAACCCGACGCCGTCGCCTGGATCACCGCCCACCGGGGCCACAACACGGCCCGGCTGGCCAAGGGCGCGGCCCGGCTCGCCCGCGAGACCACCCTCGGCCGGGACATCCCCGCCAGCCGCGTGCTGACCGAGGACGCCGTCAGAGCCGTACGCTGCCCGGTCCTCGGCGTGTACGGCGGAGAGTCGGACCTCGCCGCCCTGGTGCCGCTGAAGCAGGCGCTGCTGACGGACTACCGGGCGGTCGTGCTGCCCGGGCACGAGCACTCGGTGCTGGTGGAGGCGCCCGCGGCCGTCGGCGGACACATCCTGGAGCTGATCCGTGCCGGGGCGGGTGTCCGATGAGCACCTTCCTCTTCGTCGTGCCACCGCTGACCGGGCACGTCAACCCGGCCGTGGGCGTGGCCGCCCGGCTCACCGGTCGCGGGCACCGGGTGGCCTGGGTGTGCCCCGACCCGGCGCTGGTGCGGCGGCTCGCGGGCCCGGACGCCGAGGTGTCCGGGTGCGCGGGCCCGGTGCCGGGTGCCGAGGGTGTCGTACGACCTGCGGACCTGCGGGGCGCGGAGGCGCTGAAGTTCCTGTGGGAGGGGTACCTGCTGCCGCTCGCCGACACCATGGCGCCCGGTGTCCGTGCGGCGGCCGAGGCGTTCCGGCCGGACGTGGTCGTCGCCGACCAACAGGCCTTCGCCGGTGCCCTGGTGGCCGAACGCCTGGGGCTGCCGTGGGCCACCTCGGCCACCACCTCGGCCGAGTTCTCCGGCGCCTACGACGGCCTGCCGAAGGTCGCCGCGTGGCTGCGGCACCGCCTCACCGAGCTGCGCGCCCGTATCGGCGACCCGTCCGGCACCGCCGATCCGCGGTCCTCGCCGCACCTCCTGCTGATCTTCAGCACACCCGAACTCATCGGTCCCCAGGCACCGCTGGCACCGCACATCCACTACGTCGGCCCCTCGCTCGCCGGCCGCCCGGCCGGCCCCGGCTTCCCCTGGGAACGACTGGACCACGGCCGGACGAAGGTCCTGGTTTCCCTGGGTACGGCGAACGCCGACGCGGGCGGCCGGTTCCTCGCCGAGTGCCTCGCCGCCCTGCGGGAACGCGCCGACCGCGTACAGGCGGTGATCGCCGACCCGGGCGGCGTCCTCGCGGTGCCGCCCGACGACAAGGACGTCCTGGCGCTGCCGTCCGTGCCCCAACTCGCCCTGCTGCACAGGATGGACGCCGTCGTCTGCCATGCCGGACACAACACCGTGTGCGAGGCCCTGTGGCACGGCGTCCCGCTCCTCGTCGCACCCATCCGCGACGACCAGCCCGTGGTGGCCGGACAGGTCGTGGACGCGGGCGCCGGCGTCCGCCTCCGCTTCGGCCGGGTCCGCGCGGACCGGCTGGGCGCCGCTCTCGACACCGTCCTCACCGACCCCGCCCACCGGGCCGCCGCCGCCCGGATCCGCACCGCCTTCCGCGCGGCGGGCGGCGCCCCGGCCGCGGCGGCCCACCTCGAACGACTCGCAGCGGAGGCCCGATGAGCGACCGCGACGACAGGCGTGCCGGCACAGCCCGCATCGCCGCCCTGCGCCCCGCCTACCAGCGGGACCTGGCCGCAGGAACCGACCGTTTCCTCGCGCCCCGGCGCGAGACCTGCCCCTGGTGCGGCTCGGACCGGCTCGCCGCCCGCCTCCACACCACCGACCTGCTCCAGCACAAGCCCGGCCGCTTCACCCTCGACCACTGCGCCGACTGCGGCCACACCTTCCAGAACCCCCGACTGACCGAAGAGGGCCTGGAGTTCTACTACCGGGACTTCTACGACGGCCTCGGCGAACAGCGGATGAGCGGCACCTTCGGCGGCCGTACCGCCATGTACCGGGGGCGCGCCGAGGCGATGCTCCCGCACGATCCCGCCCCGAAGACATGGCTGGACGTCGGCACCGGGCACGGCCACTTCTGCGCCACCGCCCGTACCGTCCTGCCCGACACCTCCTTCGACGGGCTCGACTTCACCGACGGCGTCGAACTCGCCGCCCGGGACGGCCGCGTGGACCACGCCTATCACGGCGCCTTCCCCGCCCTCGCCCCCGAACTCGCCGCCCGCTACGACGTGGTGAGCATGTTCCACTACCTGGAGCACAGCACCGACCCGGACCGTGAGCTCCGCGCGGCCCACGAGGCCGTACGCCCCGGCGGGCACCTCCTCGTCGAGGTGCCGGACCCGCAGAGCCGTTACGCCCGGCTGCTCGGCCGCTGGTGGCTGCCGTGGCTGCAGCCGCAGCACCTGCACCTGATACCCGTCGCGGGCCTGAGGCGGCGGCTGACCGAGCTGGGCTTCACGGTGGTCGCCGAGCAGCACGCCGAAGCGCACGACCCGGTCGACCTGCTCGCCGCCGTCTGGCTGGCCCTCGACCACACCGCTCCGCGCGAGGACGCCCCCTGGCTGCCGGAGCCGCCCGGCGCCCTGCGCCGCGCCGCACGCACCACCGTCCTCCTCGCGGGGGTGCCCGCGCTCATCACCGCGACCCTCCTCGACCGGTTCGCGCTACGGCCCCTCTCCCACCGCCTCGGCCTGTCCAACGCCTACCGCCTGGTGGCGCGCCGGGAGTGACCGCAGCTCACAGCACCTTCGCGCGGATGAGCGCGGACAGCGTCAGGCTGCCCGGCAGCAGCGGCACCCAGTCGGTCAGCACCCGGTAGCCGATGACCGTCGCGGTGGCCGGTGCCGGTGCGGAGCCGAAGGTGACCAGCGTCCACACCAGCGCGGCGTCGACCGCGAGCCCGCCCGGTGCCGGCACCGCCCCGACCGCCGTGCCCGCCGCGAGGTAGGCGAGCACCACGTGCGCCCAGGGCAGACCCAGTCCGAGCGCGGCACCGACACAGGCCAGGGCGGACCCCTGGACCAGCGGCATCGCGACCGCCCCGCCCCACAGCGCGACCACCCGCGACGGCCGGGTGTGCACCTCCCGCGCATCGGCGAGGGCGGAGCGCAGCAGCCCGGACACCGGCCGCCGGAGCGGCCGTACGACCGTCAGCAACACCCCGGCCACCGCGACGGCCCCGCCCGCGACGGCGGCGACCGGGACCAGCAGCCGCCCGTCCGGTACCAGCTCACCGAGGCGCCGCCAGGCCGGTGACACCGCCAGGAACACCAGCAGCACCACCGTCTTCGCGCCGGACTTGGCCAGCGAGTACAGCCCGATCGACGCGGTGGCCCGGCCGGCCGGCACCCCGCGGCCCCGCAGGAAGCGCAGGGTGACGGCATGGGCGCCGAGCCCGCCCGGCAGCACGTGGTTGGCGGCACCGGCGGCGAACTGCGAGGCGAGCAGCAGACCCGGCGGCAGCCGGTCGGGCAGGGCGCCCTGCCGCACACACGAGGCCGCCACGCAGTTCAGGCAGGTGAAACCGGCCCCGGCCAGCAGCCACCACGGGTCGGCCGCGAGGAGCCGCCGGACACCCTCGTGCATCACCGGCCGGTTGGCGACGGCCCAGCCGGCGGCCAGCAGCACGGGAGCCAGGCACAGGACCAGCCGTAGGTGCCGGCCCGCCGGGAGCGACGGGGGCCGGGCGGCGGCCTGCGGACCGGTGCCCGGCGGATCACCGGACCCGGCGGACGCGGGCGCCGCCGTCCGGGAACACGGCGGAGAGGCGAGCGAGGGGGACTCGGACACTGGGGACACGGGGACGTCGTCCTTCCGCAGCGGGCCCCGCGGCGGGACCTGGGGGAGGCGGGCCGGGCGGAACAGCGGGGAGCCTTCCCCTCCCGTGTGACACCGGGATGTCCGAAAACCGAAGGAGTGAGGGCGGGACGGTGCCGCCGGGTAGTGCGCGCAAGCCGCCGTTCGCCGCCGACCAGGTAGCCTTCCCTTGGGACGCGCTTTACATGCGGCGTCCCCGAAGACAGGGACGGCGACAGGGGAGGAACCGGCGGTGCACGTCCAGGAATGGCTCGACACGGTGCCCGCGGCCGCCGTCTACGCCGTGGTGGCCCTGGTGATCGGTCTGGAGAGCCTGGGCATCCCGCTGCCGGGCGAGATCGTGCTGGTCTCGGCGGCCCTCATGTCCTCCCAGCACTCCGGCATCAATCCGGTCGTCCTCGGCGCCTGCGCGACCGCCGGCGCCGTGATCGGCGACTCGATCGGCTACGCGATCGGCCGCAAGGGCGGCCGCCCGCTGCTCGCCTGGCTCGCCAAGAAGTTCCCGAGGCACTTCGGCGAGGGCCATGTGGCCACCGCCGAGCGGTCGTTCGAGAAGTGGGGCATGTGGGCCGTCTTCTTCGGCCGGTTCATCGCCCTGCTGCGTATCTTCGCGGGCCCGCTCGCGGGCGTCCTCCACATGCCGTACTGGAAGTTCCTGATCGCCAACGTCCTGGGCGGCGTCTGCTGGGCGGGCGGCACCACGGCCGTCATCTACTACGTGGGCGTCGTCGCCGAGGACTGGCTGAAGAAGTTCTCGTACGTGGGGCTCGCGGCGGCGGTCCTGATCGGTCTGGCCTCCATGCTGATCATCAAGCGCAAGGCGAAGAAGGCCCAGACGGCGGCACGGGAGGCGGAGCCCGTAAGCGCCGGTGAGTGAAGCGCCCCCGAGGGGCGCGGGACCGTGTCGACATGCGGTTCCGCCGCGGCGGGCGCCAGCCACATCCGACCGGCACCCGACGGACGGCCTACTGATGCACGTCCTTGTGCGCCTTCGCCAACTCCGCGTACATCGTGCCGTTGAGGGTCACCCCCTGCCGCTCCTCCTCCGTGAGCTCGCGCCGGACCTTCGCCGGCACCCCTGCCACCAGCGACCCCGCCGGCACCACCATCCCCTGTGGCACCAAGGCCTGAGCGGCCACCAGCGACCCCGCCCCGATCACGGCCCCGTTCAGCACGGTCGCCCCCATCCCGATCAGGCAGTCGTCCTCGACCGTCGCCCCGTGCACCACCGCGTTGTGCCCGATGGAGACCCGCTCACCCACGTTCACGGGAAACCCGGGATCCGCGTGCAACGTGACGTTGTCCTGGACGTTCGCGTGCGCGCCCACGGTGATCGTCTCGACGTCCCCGCGCACCACCGCGCCGTACCAGACACTGGCCCCCGCGCGCAGCGTGACATCGCCGATCACGGAGGCCGTGGGCGCCACGAACGCCTGGGGATCGATCCGCGGCTCCCTGCCCCCGATGCCCACGATCAGCGCCTGCTGCGTCATCACCGTCTCCTCGTGTCCGTATGTACCCCGCACGGTACGACACGGCGTGGGGCAAAGATCACAGCAGCCCAGCCTCTCGCCGGGGACAACCGGTGAGTAACGTGACCCCGTGCCGAAGCGCAAGAACACGTTCTCATCCTGGCGACGCCGCGCAGCGCAGCGCGTGGTGCACGCGGCCTGGGCCTGGGCGCAGCGCACGGGCTCCGTCACCGCCGACCACCCCGGGCGCCTGCGCTTCGGCTCGATCGGCGAAGCCACCCGGCTCGCCTTCCCGCTCGGCACCGTCTTCGGCGAACCCTGGATCCACCTCGGCTCCCACTGCATCATCGCCGAGCAGGTCACGCTGACCGCCGGCCTGATGCCCGACCTGGACCTCGGCCCGGACCCGATCCTGCGCATCGGCGACGGGGTGGTCCTCGGCCGCGGCAGCCATGTCATCGCCGACACGACGGTCACCATCGGCAGCGACTGCTACTTCGGCCCGTACGTCTACGTCACCTCCACCAACCACTCCTACGACGACCCGCACCAGCCCATCGGCAGGCAGTGGCCGCGCATGGAGCCCGTGGAGATCGGCCCGGGCTGCTGGATCGGCACCGGCGCGGTGATCCTGCCGGGCGCGCGGATCGGCCGGAACGCGGTCGTCGCGGCCGGTGCCGTGGTCCGCGGCACGGTGCCCGATCACGCCGTGGTCGCCGGGGCACCGGCCCGGGTCGTCCGGCGCTGGACACCCGAGCAGGGCTGGCAGCCGCCGCTGAGGACCCCGGCGCCGGTGCCGATCCCGGACGGGACGACACCGGAGCAGTTGCGCGCGCTGGCGGACCTGGACGAGGACGGGGTGGCCCGGCTCGTGGAACTGGAGACCGAGGGCTGACTCAGCCGGTGGCCAGCAGCAGCGTGCCGACCAGTGCCAGGCTCGCGCCCGCCGCCTGGACCGCGCGCAGCCGCTCGCTGAGGAAGCCGCGCGCCGCCAGCGCGGTCACCACCGGGTACAGCGAGGCGAGGACGGCCGCCACGGTGACCGGGCCGTGCTGGGCGGCGACGGCGTAGGTGCCGTTGGCGGCCACGTCGGCGATTCCGACGAAGGCGAGGCCGGGCAGCGAGGCCGGGATCGGGCCGGCCTGCGGTGGGGCGGCGGCGCCCCGCCGGACGGATGCGGCCAGCGCGGCCCCGCCCACCACCGTACTCAGCAGCCGCTGCACGAACAGCGCGAGGAACAGCCCGGTGATGCTGGTCGAGGCCTCCGTGAGCAGCGCGAACACCGAGCCGAAGCCCAGCGCCGCGACCAGCGTGAGCAGGATGGCCCGCCGCTGTACGGACGTGTCGCCCCGCTGGGGACCGGCCGCGAGGAAGACTCCGGTGACGGCGACCGCGACGCCCGCGACCTGGAGCGGTCCCGGGCGCTCGCCCAGGACGAGGCCCACCCCGATGGGCACGGCCACGCTGAGGGTGGCGAGCGGCGAGACGACGCCCATCGGGCCGAGCGCGAGGGCCTTGTAGAAGGTGAGCACGCCGATCGGCCCGACCAGGCCCGCGGCGACCGCGAACCACAGGCGCGGCCCGGCCTCGCTCCAGCCGCCGACGGCGAGGACGATCACACCGAGCACGGCCGTCGCGATCGCCTGCGAGACGACGACCACGGTCAGCGCGGGGGTGCGCCGGGTCAGCAGACCGCCGCCGAAGTCGGCCAGTCAGATCAGGAGGCTGGTGGTCAGAGCGAACAATGCTGTCACGGCCTGCCTCGCAGTACAGTTCGATGGACGATCGGGTACAGCCCACCGTAGTTCAGCAGACTGAACTGTGTCATTGAATATATTGAACGGACGTGACGTGTCGGACCTCGACCTGCTGACCCAGTCCCTGGCGCGCAACGTCAAGCGCTGGCGCACCGAGCGCGGCTTCACCCTGGACGCGCTCGCCGCCCGCGCGGGAGTCAGCCGCGGCATGCTGATCCAGATCGAGCAGGCCCGGACGAACCCCAGCATCGGCACCGTCGTCAAGATCGGCGACGCGCTGGGCATCAGCATCACCACCCTGCTCGACTACGAGCAGGGCCCCGCCGTCCGCATCGTCCCCGCCGAGCAGGCCGTACGCCTGTGGCACACCGACGCCGGCAGCTACAACCGCCTCCTGGCGGGCACGGAGGCCCCCGGGCCGCTGGAGATGTGGGACTGGCGGCTGATGCCCGGCGAGCAGAGCCCCTCCGAGCCGCACCCGGCGGGCACGGTGGAGCTCGTCCACGTCACCGCGGGCGAACTGACCCTGACCGTCGACGGCGTCAAGCACCTCGTGCCGACCGGCGCGAGCGCCACGTTCGAGGCCGGCACCTCGCACACGTACGGCAACGAGGGCGACGTCCCGATGGAGATGGTGATGGCCGTCTCGGTGCCGCCCGTGCGCTGAACCACGCCCGCGGCGGGCTGTTAGCGTGCGGCCATGCGCCCACCCATCGGAGACTTCGACACCGCCACCCCCGCCCCGGACTGCCTTCAGGAGCTGACCGCCCCGGTCGCCGACGCCGTACGCCACTGGCAGGGCGCGGTCCCCGCCGACCGCATCCTCTACGTCGAGACCGACCCGCAGTGGGCGGACACCGCCGTCTTCGTCGAGCACTACGGCCGCGACCTGCTGGAGCAGTCGGCGAACTGCGTGGTCGTCGCGGGCAAGCGGGGCGGTGGGACCACGCTCGCCGCGTGCGTGGTGCTCTCCACCACCCGGGTCGACGTCAACGGCGTCGTCCGTCGCCAACTCGGCGCGCGTAAGGCCTCGTTCGCCTCGATGGAGACGGCCACCGGCGAGACCGGCATGGAGCACGGCGGCATCACCCCGGTCGGACTGCCCGCCGGCTGGCCGGTGCTGCTGGACCCGGCCGTCGTCGACCTGCCCTACGTCCTCGTCGGCAGCGGACGCCGGCGCGGCAAGCTGTTGGTCCCCGGCAAGGCCCTGGCGGAACTGCCGGGCGCCGTGGTCGTGGAGGGGCTCGGGGCCGCCTGAGGCCGGTGGACGGCAGATGTGTTCCCCGGCCGGAACGGATCTGCCCGGTGCACCGTCACCCGTCACACCGGCAGATGGTGGGCCAGGGGGAGATGCGGGTCGGTCTCGCCCGGTGCCGGTGCCGGGTCGGCGTGGACCAGGGCGGCCGTCAGTGCGGGTACGGCGTGCAGCAGGGCGTGTTCGGCCTCGACGGCGATCGCGTGCGCCTGCCGCAGCGTCGCCTCGCCGTCCACCACCACCGCGAGTTCGGCCCGCAGCCGGTGCCCGATCCAGCGCAGCCGCAGTTCACCCACCTCACGCACACCCGGTACCGCCCGCACCGCCCGCTCCGCCCGGTCCACCAGCGCCGGGTCGACGGCGTCCAGCATCCGCCGGAACACCTCCCGCGCCGCGTCCCGCAGCACCAGCACGATCGCGGCGGTGATCGCCAGCCCGACGACCGGGTCGGCCAGGTGCACGCCGAGAGCCGACCCTCCGGCGCCCACGAGAACCGCCAGCGAGGTGAAACCGTCGGTACGGGCGTGCAGCCCGTCGGCGACGAGCGCGGCGGAGCCGATCTCCCTGCCCACCCGGATCCGGTACCGGGCCACCCACTCGTTGCCCAGGAACCCGACCAGCCCGGCCGCCGCGACCGCCGGCAGATGCGTCACCGGGCGCGGATCGAGCAGCCGTCCCACGGCGGCCCAGGCGGCGAAGGCCGCCGAGGCGGCGATGGTCAGCACGATCACCAGCCCCGCGAGATCCTCCGCGCGCCCGTAGCCGTAGGTGAACCGCCGGGTCGCCGCCCGCCGCCCCAGCACGAAGGCGATGCCGAGCGGGACGGCGGTCAGGGCGTCGGCGGCGTTGTGCACGCCGTCCCCGAGCAGCGCCACCGACCCGGACACGGCCACCACGGCCGCCTGCGTCAGCGCGGTGACCCCGAGGACGGCCAGCGACACCCACAGGGCCCGCATCCCGCGCGCCGAGGCCTCCATGGCCGGGTCCAGCTTGTCGGCGGTGTCGTGGGAGTGCGGGGTGAGGACATGAGCGAGCCGGTGCCGGAGACCGGGCGCGGGGGTGGCGTGGCCCCCAGGACCGGGGTCGTGGTGGTGGCCGTGCGCGTGGTCGGCGCCTCCGGCGTCGCGCCGGCCGGGGGAGTGCCCGCCGCACCCCGGCCCGCCGTGCCCGTGCGTGCCCTGGTCATCGCCGTGGTGGCCGTGCCCGCCGCGCACGGGGTGATGAGGGTGCCGGTCGTTCACGTGGATCCCCTTCCGTACGGGAGTGGACGGGTGGCGCCCACGGGACCATTATGTGCGTATGAGCGCACGCATGCACCTGTCATCTGCACACCATGCGCACCCGCGCAGCCCGGGCGAGGAGCAGTTCGCGCTCGCCGCCGAGCTGATGGCCCTGCTCGGCGACCGCACCCGCCTCACCCTGCTGCACGCCCTGTCGGCCGGCGAGGCCGATGTCACGACCCTCACCGAGGCGTGCGGCGCGGCCCGTCCCGCCGTCAGCCAGCACCTGGCCAGGCTGCGGCTCGCGGGCCTGGTGAAGACCCGCAAGGAGGGTCGCCGGGTGGTCTACTCCCTCCCGCACGGACACCTGCGCCGCCTGGTGGAGGAGGCCCTGAAGACGGCGGACCACCACCTCGCCGAGGGGCGCACCGGGAGTCAGTAGGCGGCTGCCGTGCCCAGGTACTGCTCGGCGAAGGCCGTCGCCGCGGCCGGTGAGGTGAACAGCCGGCGCAGGCGGGCCAGCGTGGTGCCGGCGCGGAACGGGTCGCCCGACGCGACGCCGTGGTAGATGTCCGACAGCCACTGTGAGAACTCCTGGTAGTCCCACACCCTGCGCAGGCAGGCCGCGGAGTACCCCTCCAGGCCGCTGTCGTCCCCCTTCGTGATGTGTGCCGCGAGCGCGTCGCCGAGCAGGAAGGCGTCGTGCAGGGCCAGGTTCATGCCCTTCGCGGCGATGGGCGCGACCAGGTGACCGGCGTCCCCTGCCAGGAACAGCCGCCCATGGCGGAGCGGTTCGACGACGTAGTGGTGCATGTCCAGGACCCGTTTCTCGATCAGCCGGCCCTCGGTGAGCGGGGGCGCGCCGGCCGCGCCGAGCCGCTCGCGCAGTTCGGCCCAGACCCTGTCGTGCGACCAGTTCCCGGGATCGTCGCCGGGCGGGCACTGGAGGTAGAACCGGGTCACCCCGGGGCTGCGGGGCATCTGCCCGGCGAAACCGCGCGGGTGGACGCCGAACAGGACGCAGTCCGTCGACGGCGGTACCTCCGCGAGCAGCGCCAGCCAGCCGATCCCGTCGTCCTGCCGGGCGATCCGCCTGCGCTCCTCGGGTATCGCGTCCCGCGTCACCCCGCGCGCCCCGTCGCAGCCCGCGACGAAGTCACAGCGCAGCAGCCGCCGTTCACCCGTGCGAGGGCACCGGTACGACACCGCCGGCCGGTCCGCGTCCAGGTCGTGCAGTCGTACGTCACGCACCCCGAAGCGGATGTCGCCGCCGCGCACGTCGGCGTACTCCCGCACGAGGTCCGCCACCAGCAACGGCTGCGGGTAGACGTGGTGATGGCTGCCGGTCAGGTCGGCGTAGGCGAAGGGGTACCGCTCGCCGCCGAAACGGAACTCGCAGGCGCTGTGCAGCTCGGCCCGCTCGGGCAGCCGCCCGGCCAGTCCGCGCCGGCCGAGTTCGCGCACCGCCCACTCCTCGAGGACACCGGCCCGGGGCCGCGTCTCGATGAACTGCCTGCTCTCGGTCTCCAGGACGACACAGTCGACGGAGGCGTCCCGCAGGAGGGCGCCGACGGTGAGCCCGGCGGGCCCGGCGCCCAGGACGACGACCGTACGGCGTTCCTCGGGTGCGGAGCCGAGGTGGGGGGAAGGGGAGATCATCCCCGCATTATGACGGTGTCCCGTCAGCCACGGCTGGCTGACGGGACACCTGGGAGGGGGTGGCTCAGTGAGCCGGGGCGTCGGTGACGACGACGTCCTCGATGTCGCGCTCGATCTGCTCGGCCTTGGAGGCGGTCGCCTTGGCCCAGTAGTAGATGACGAGCGAGAAGGCGGCGACGACCAGCAGGTCCCACCACAGCGGCAGGTCACCGGTACCGCCGAACGTGCTCAGGTAGGAGATCACGCCCAGGCCCGCCAGGTACGGCGGCAGCCACTGCGCGGCCTTGAAGTCCAGCCGGGGAGCGTCCGGCAGGCCCTTGCGGATCGCGTAGCCGGCGTAGGAGCCGAGCAGCAGGTAGCCGAGCAGGATCGCGCAGCCCAGGCGCCACAGGGTGTCCCAGCCGGACCAGAAGATGATCAGGTTGGCGACCACGAAGGACAGCGGCGAGATGATCTTGCCGGCGGGCAGCTTGTACGGACGCTCGTGGTTCGGCAGCCGGTCCGCGAAGACGCCGTAGGCCAGCGGGGCGCCCGCGTACATCAGCACGCTCGCCGAGGTGATGAAGCTGACCAGCGTCTGCCAGCTCGGGAACGGCAGGAAGCAGATCACGCCGGTCACGAACGACATCGCGAGGCCGAACCACGGCACACCGCGCTTGTCCGTCTTGGCGAACACCTTCGGCGCGTAGCCGTTCTTGGCGAGGCCGTAGGAGATGCGGGAGGTGGCGGTGGTGTAGATCAGGCCGGTGCCGCCGGGGGAGATGATCGCGTCGGCGTACAGGACCCAGGCCAGCCAGCCCAGGCCGCACAGCGTGGCCAGACCCGCCCAGGGGCCGCTGATGCCGACGTAGTCCAGGTGCGCCCAGCCCTTGGCGAAGGAGGCGTGCGGCAGGGCGGCGATGAACACGACCTGGAGCAGCAGGTAGATCGTGGCGCCGATCGCCACGGAACCGAGCGTCGCGCGCGGCAGGTCACGCTTCGGGTTGCGGCTCTCGCCGGCCAGCTGGATCGCCTGCTCGAAGCCGAGCAGCGCGAAGATGATGCCGCTGGAGCTGATCGCGGTGAGGACGCCCTTGGCGCCGAACGGGGCGAAGCCCTCGGAGGTGAAGTTGCCCGGGTGGAAGTTGCCGATGGCGATGACGAAGATCGCCGCGAGCGGGACCGCGATCTTCCACCAGGTGGCGGCGCTGTTGGTGTGCGCGAGGATGCGGACACCGAGGAAGTTGACCGCGACGAACACGGCCATGAGGACCACCGCGACGGCGATGCCGCTGGTCGTGAGCGTGCCGTTGGCGTTCTGCAGCCCGTCGGCGAACTGCCAGTGCTTGGCATAGCCGATCATGGCCTCGACCTCGATCGGCGCCACCGTCGCGGCCTGCAGCCAGGAGAACCAGCCGAACGACATGCCGGCCAGGCCGCCGAAGGCGTAGTGCGGGTAGCGCGCGGTGCCGCCCGCCACGGGGAACATGCCGCCGAGTTCGGCGTGCACGAGGGCGAGCAGCACGATGGCCACCGTGCCGATCATCCACGAGATGATCGCGGCGGGGCCGGCCGCCACAACAGCTTTCTCGGCACCGAAGAGCCAACCGGAGCCGATGATGGAGCCCACCGAGGCCCACATCAGACCGATGAGTCCGACGTCGCGGCGCAGACCACCGGTGTCGCTTGTGGCTACCGGTGCAGCCTGGTCGACATTCGCCATGTCAAGTGGCCTCTCAGATCGTAAACGCAGGATTAAGGAGCAAGGAGGCCACAGGCTAGGGAGACTTTCCGAGCGAGCAAAAGAGTGTTAACCAAATTTTGACCTGGGATCTTAGGTGTCTTGGGCGCACGCTCGGTCACGGCCTTGTCACAGCTCAGAGGCCTAGTGCGAATGTCAATATTCAGCGGCGAATTGTGAGTAGAAGGAGAGATTCGCTTCTGCAGGCTACTGCAGAAGGGGAATTTCGATCGCCGGGCAACGGTCCATGACCATGTCCAGGCCGGCCGCCCGGGTCCGTGCGTAGGCGGTCTCGTCCACGACGCCGAGCTGGAACCACACCGCTCGGGCGCCCTTCGCCACGGCCTCGGCGGCCACCGGGCCGGCCAGCGCGCTGTTGACGAAGACGTCGACCACGTCGACGTCGAAGGGGACGTCCGCGAGGGAGGCGTACCCCTGCTCGCCGTGTACCGTCTCGGCCATGGGGTGCACCGGCACGATCCGCTTGCCGAACCGCTGGAGCACCTGCGCCACCCCGTACGCGGCCCGGCTGCGGTTGGCGGACAGGCCGACCACCGCCCAGGTGTCGCCCAGCTCGGTCAGAATCCTGCGGATCGTGGCTTCGTCGCCGTACACGGCCGCCTCCTGGGTTGCTATGGGTAACTGTTCGTCTGGGCAACAGCACCCCGGCGGGTCCGGATTCCCGTCCTGTAGCCGCCACCATGTCCGGAATCGGCGCAAGGTGCCTGCGCGCGGCCGCCCACCCGCCTACGCTCGCCCCGTGCTGCACATCCTCGACGCCCGAACCGGTGAGCCCGTCCCCGCCGCGCCCGCCCGCCGCGGCCTGACCCGCATCGAGGCGTACGCCTCCGGCCTCGACCCGACCGCCCTGCGGGTACTGCTCACCGCCGACCTCCTGGTTCGCGCCCTGGAACTGTCCGGCACCCCCGTCTGGACGATCCTCACCGCCCCCCACCGCCACGCGGAACTCCGCACGGCCGCCACCACCCTCGCCATCCGCCCCTTCGAGGACGGCCGCGACCTGGCGTCGGGACTCGGAGAGGCCCAGGCGATCCACGTGACGTCCCAGGGTGCGGATGTCCTCGGCGCCGGCCCGGTGATGCTCGTGGCACCGGTGGAGTGGCAGGGGGAACCGGCCGCCGGCCGCGCACCGGACCCGGACCCGGCCGGCGCGCCCGGTGGGGGAGCGGCGGCGTCGCCGGCGCCTTCCGGCGCCGCGTCGGTCCAAGGCCCCGCCCCCGCTCCCGCCCGCACGCCCCACCCCGCTCCGCGCCCCGCGCTCGCGGACCTGCTTGCCGAGCCCGCTGCCCTTCGGCTCGCGCTGCTCTCCGTCCCGCGGGGCGCAACCGTCCGGCTGGATCCCGCGGTGCTGGACGAGGCCGCCGGGTGGCTGGCCCGGTGGCGGCGGGCCGTGGCCGGGTGGGCGCGGCAGCCGTCGCGGCCGGTGCCCGACGAGGTGCGGGCGCGGTTGCGCTCCGCGTGGGAGGACGACCTCGACCTGCCCGGCGTGCTGGACGTCCTGCGCTCCGTGGAGAGCGCCCCGGACCTGCCCGACGGAGCCCGCTTCGAGACGTACGTCTACGCCGACCGCCTGCTCGCCCTCGACCTCGCCCGCGACCTCGGGAGCCTCGCGTGATCGCGCGGTCGGGCGCGGGCCCGCTGCGCCGGCTGGTGGTGCTGCGGCACGCCAAGTCGGCCTGGCCCGAGGGCGTCGAGGACCACCGCAGGCCGCTCGCGCCGCGCGGCCTGCGCGACGCCCCGGCCGCCGGACGCGCCCTCGCCGACGCCGACTGCCTCCCCGACCTCGCCCTGTGCTCCCCGGCCGTACGCGCCCGGCGCACCTGGGAGCTGGCCTCCGCCGAGTGGGGCACCCCGCCGCCGGTGCGCTACGACCGGCGGCTGTACGCGGCCGGCGTGTCCGACCTGCTGGAAGTGGTCCGCGAGGCGCCGCCCGAGGTGGAGACCCTGCTGCTCGTCGGGCACAATCCGGGGCTGGAGGACCTGGTCCTGGAACTGGCCGGTGACGGTCTCGACGACACGCTGGACCGGGTGCGGACCAAGTTCCCGACGTCCGCGATCGCCGTCCTCGACTGGCACGGCAGCGGCTGGACCGCCCTCGCCCCGGGCGCGGCCCTCCTGACGTCGTTCACCGTGCCACGCGGACGGAAAGGCTAGGGGGTTTCGTTTGGATCAGCCCGGGTCCGCGACGCCCGGCACGGCGCCTCGCCGCGTTGTCGGGTCACCCGAGTACGCCCCGTACGCGGGTGACCCTCCGCCTTGCGATGCACCGCACCGGACGCCGCGGCCTCATCCGACCTGATCCAAACGAAACCCCCTAGCGCCCGCCCCCAAGGGAGGCGGGGCTGTATCGGTACGCGGCTCCGCCGCGCGGGCGCGACCGGCCGCGACGTCGCCGCGGACGAACGACGGCAGGGAGCGGCCCTGCGGCCCGGCGCCCCCGGCGGAGCGCATACGCTGACGGGATGCAGGACGAGTACCGCACAGTCGCCCGCGCGGGCGTGCACGAGACCGAGATCAACCGCTCCCGCTTCCTGTGCGCCCTCGCCCCGGCCGCCACCGAGCAGGAGGCGCAGGACTTCATCGCCTCCGTGCGCAAGGAGCACGCCGACGCCACCCACAACTGCTGGGCCTACGTCATCGGTGCCGACGCCTCCGTGCAGAAGGCCAGCGACGACGGCGAACCGGGCGGCACCGCCGGCGTCCCCATGCTCCAGATGCTGTTGCGCCGTGAGATGCGCTACGTCGTCGCGGTCGTCACCCGCTACTACGGAGGGGTCAAGCTCGGCGCCGGCGGGCTCATCCGCGCCTACGGCGGCGCCGTGGGCGAGGCCCTCGACACGCTCGGCACGCTCACCCGGCGCCGCTTCCGGCTGGCCACGGTGTCCGTCGACCACCAGCGCGCGGGCAAGGTGCAGAACGACCTGCGCGCCACCGGACGCGAGGTGCGGGACGTCCGTTACGGCGAGGCCGTCACCATCGAGATCGGCCTGCCGGACGCCGACGTGGACGCCTTCCGCGCATGGCTCGCCGATGCGACGGCGGGCACCGCGGGGTTCGAACTGGGCGGGGAGGCCTACGGCGACGCGTGAGTCAGGACGGGGACGGCTCCGGAGTCAGCTCTTCCTCGCCGATCCGGCGGCCGGACTGGTACACCGTCACGACTCCGCCGTGGATGACGTAGCGGTACGGGCCGTTGTTGGCCTCGTAGCCCTCGCTGGTCGTCTTCGCCTTCATGGCGATCCCCTGCTCCCGGCCGTCGCTGAACTCGCCGTAGTAGTACAGCGAGCCCGAGGTCGTACGGCACAGGGTGATCTGCTTGTTCCGCGTACGGAACGCCTGGACCAGCTCGGCGCCGTCGCCGGCGGGCAGCTCGGTGGCGATCCGGTCGGGGCAGGCCGCCGCTGTGCTGGTGCCCGTCCCGTCGTCGGCGGCCCCCTTCGAGCCGTCGCAGCCCCGGGCCGCCAGACCGAGCAGGAAGAGCACGACGAAGACCCCGATGCAGCCGCTCAGACAGCCGCCGGTGCCGGTTCTCCTGGCGGGCGGGGTGTACCGCGTTCTCGGGGGCGGGGTGCGGACCGGCGCCGGACGTGGGGGTGGGGGATGCGGTGTGGCCGGCCGGTAGCCGGTGGTGGGGGACGAGGGGAAGAAGACGCCTTCCTCGGTGCGCGGCCGGTACGGGCCCGGCGCCGCGCCGCCCCGGCCGCCCGCCGGAGCGGACGTTCCCGGACGGGACGCCCGCGGTGTGCTCCGGGGCGTCGAGGGGGACGAGCCGCGCGGCGCGGTCCAGGACGAAGTGGATGAAGAGGGCGAGGAGGGCGTACTGCGCGGTGTGGACCGGGGCGTCGACGACGACGGCGTGCTGCGGGGCGTGGTCTTCCTGGGCGGCGTCGTGCGGGGCGCGGGTTTCCTGGCGGCTGTGTCCCCGGACGACGGCGGCTTCGGGGTGCTCTTCCCCGCGACCTTCTTCCCCGCGACCTTCCAGGCCGTGCCGCACGCGATGCACGACAGGTCCGTACGCGCGTTGTTCGTGTCGCACTCGGTGCAGCGCCAGGGGCCCGGCGGGCGCCCGGCGCCGCCGGGCCGTTTGGCGGCAGGGCGGGCACCGCCGCCCGAGCCCGGCTTCTTCGGTCCCGGCTTCGCGCCCGGCCCCGGCTCGGACCTGCGCGGAGGCGGCGCGGTGTCACGCCGGGTCCCGCCACAGGTCGTGCAGGACGCCTCCGTAGGCGTGTTGAACGTGTCGCAGTCCACGCAACGCCAGTTGGCCGATGCCGCCACGTCGTGCTGCCTTCCTTCTCGTGTTCGTCGGGCTGCGCGGTCAGCCCAGGTCGCCGCCGACGCGGGCCGTCACCACGGAGAACAGCTCCTCCGAAGCGGCGGACGCGGGCGCGGCCAGCCACTGCGGGGCGTCGAGCGGCACCCGCTGCAGCTCGGGCTCCTCTGCGGTGTCGCCCGCGTGCTCCGGGATGCCGAACCGCCGTCGAAGCTGCTCGGTGTACCCCTCCGCCTCCTCCAGCAGGTCCGCGGGGACGTCGACCCGGACCACCAGGAGTCCGGGCGTCGGCCCCTCGGGGAAGCGCAGATGGAAGACCCACTGGGACAGCCCGTCCGAGCCCTGCGGCAGCAACCGCAGCTGGGAGCAACTGCGTATGTGCGAGCTGACCTTGCCGTAGCGGGGCCAGTGGAAGACCAGGCGGCCTGTGTGGTCGCACTCCAGCTCGAACTCGGGCCAGTCCAGCTTCACAGGCTGTTCGCGATCGTCTCGATGATCTCGTCCATCTCGAACTCCTCGAGGCCCTGGCCGGCCTTGGACGCGAAGTGCAGCGTGAGGTCCCACTCCTCGGCGATCGGGTCGGACCACGGCGCCTGGTCCGGTGCGAACAGCACCAGCCGCTTCGCCGACTGCTCCATCACCGCGGTCTGGCTGCGCGCGTAGCCCCACTGCTCGAACAGCTCGTCCAGGCTGCCCGGGATGCCCGCCGGGTACGACTGCACGGAGGCGTGCCTGCCCAGCGGGTGGGCCGGGGCGTCGGTGAACATCACGATGACGTGACGCCTGCGGTCGAGCCCCTGCTCCCAGGGCGAGTTGACGGCCAGCGCGAGCGCCTCCAGACCCGACTCGGGGATGTCCCCGCCGCCGGAGGCGTCGATGCCGCGCACGAACTCCTCGAAGTCCCGGGCCTGTTCGGGCAGGTGGAGGAACCCGGTCTGCTGGATGGCGGTCGAGGCGTCGTCGCCGAAGTCACGGAAGGCGATGACCTTCAGCCGCAGCTGGCTGATCGCCTTGCCCTTCTTCGCCATCACGTCGTTGAGCCGGTCGTGGAACTGCAGCGCGCTCGACTTCACGTTGTCGAGGACGGGGAACATGCTGCCCGTCGCGTCGACGCACAGCACGATGTCGACGGCGTACTGCAGATTCCCCTTGTACTGCTCGGTGTTGCTCATACGGAGTCTCCTGGGTGGTGCGGGCGGGTGTGCGGGTCGCCGGTGGAACCGGGGTCAGAAGGACCGGGGTCAGGACGAGCCGGGGCGCGGGCGCCGGTCGCCGAGGTTGATGCGCACGCGCGAGGTGCGTTCCGCCGGGGCGTCGGGGGCCGGGGCCGCCGGCGGTGGGGACGGTGCCGGCGTCGCGGGAGCCGCCGGGGCCGTGGGTCTGTCGGCCTCGGCGGGTGTGCGGGGCCGCTCCGGCGGGGGCGTCCCGGTACCGGGACCCGATGCCGAGGTGAGGTTCTTGGCCTTGATCCGGCTGGTGCGCGCGGCCGGAGCGGAGGGCTTCGCGGATCCCGGTGCCGCGGGGCGCGTGCCGGTCGCGGACTTGCCCTTCGCGGCCCCGGGGCGGCGATGCTGCAGGGTGCACACCTTCGGGTCGGACAGCGTCTTGAGGAAGGTCGCGATCCGCGGCCGGCTGCCCGGGGCGCGGGCGGTCATGGCACGCAGCAGACCGAGCATGTCGTCCGACAGCCGGGTGTCCAGGTCGAGGTACTCGCCCGCGTTGACGGCGTCGGCCGGTGAGCCGTACCGGCCGTCGTGGTGCGGCAGTTCGCCCGTCAGGTACAGATGGGTCATCAGCCCGAGCGCGAAGACGTCCACCGCGCAGGTCAGGTGCCGGGGGCCGACCGAGTCGTCGCGCTGCATGTAGCGGCGCCACTCGGGGGCGCCGTAGACCGAGTCGCCCGCGATGTCGTCGGGCTCCGGGGGCTTGCCCGAGACGTACGAGTCGTCGAAGTCGATCAGCTTCGCCGTGTGGAACGCCGCGCCGTCCCGCTTCTGCACCAGGACGTTCAGCGGTTTGAGGTCGCCGTGCACGATCTCGATGTCGTGCAGCTGCTTCAGACTGTTGCCCAGCGTCTTGAGCAGCACCATCTTGTTGCGGGGCTCCAGAGCCTGCGGTTTCTCCAGGCTGGTGGTGTCGATCCGCTCGGTGACCTTGTAGTAGGTGCTGCCCTCGTGGAAGAAGTCGGTGGCCAGCACCAGGTTTCCGCCGCCGCGTGCGTCCGGGCGCAGCCGCTCCATGATCGTGCGATGCCGCTCCTCGAACTCGCGGGCCAGCTGGCGCCGGATCCGCACGCTCGGCGAGTCCGCCGCGTCGTCACGGGGCCGCTTGGGCTCCAGGAACCGCTTGACGAAGTACTGGACACCGCCTTTCTCGGCGAACGCCCATATGCATTTGCCGCCGTTGGCGTTCGTGGGCTCGCTGGTGATGCGGTAGCCCCCGATGACATCGCCCTGCTTCATGCGTGCTCCTCGAGTGCCGGAGGCAGATGGGTCTCGTAACCGGGGCGGTAGGCGTGCCAGGTGCTGTCCTGCCAGGCACGGACCCGGGCGGGCAGGTCCGCGGGGTCCTCCGCCGCCGCAGGGTCGGGCCCCGCCCCGCCACCGGCCGGAGCGAGCCGGTCCAGGCCGCGTGGCCGGGTGCGGACGTACCGTTCGGTCAGCTCCTCCAGACGCGTGGTGAACCGCTCGCGCAGATCCTGGAAGCCGTGGTAGCCGAGCGCCACGAGGGCGAGGGAGGCGTCGTCCGCCGTGCAGGCCTGTACGGCCCGGCGGACGAGATCGGCCCACTCCTCGACCGTCCCGGCGTCGTGCAGGGTGCTCAGCAGCAGGTTCTCGAAGTCGGCCGGGGTGTGCACATAGCCGAAGAACCCGTCGGTCGCCGCCACCAGCACGCACGGGAACGGATGGAACAGCCGCTGGCCGGCGATCTCGAAGTCCCGGTCCGCGCACACCAGATTGGTCATCGGCGGATCCGTGCGCAGCAGTTCCAGCGCGTCGCTCTCGCGGGTGTGGTCGCGGGTGAGCACCTGCAGCCCCGCGTCGGGGCGCAGCACGTACGCGCGTGAGTCACCGGCCCACAGCGACCGCAGTTCCAGCTCCGGCTCGCTGGAGCCACGCACCAGGCGGTAGTGCACGGCCGCGAGGGTGGTGGGCAGCTGGCGGCGCATGGTGCCGCTGATCTTGCTGCGGCGCTGCGGTGCGTAGCGCAGGAAGAACTGGAGGTAGGTGCGCAGGGTTTCCGGCGTCGCCGGTTCGCCCTCCGCCGCGACGTCGTGGAACCAGTGGTCCGTGGCCAGCCGTGCCACCCGCGCGCCCACCCAGGCGCCGGTACGGCTCTCCCCGTCGGACGCCTGCCACACCGGTGCGGCGCCGGCCCCGCCCGATCCGTCGAAGACCGCGAGCATGCCCTGGTCACCGGCCTCGTGATGAGCGATGAACGGCTCCGCGTCCTCGCCGCGCCCCGGCACCTGCTCGGTCCACACGGACACCGCCAGCAGCCCCACACGGTCCACGCACCAGATCCGTGGACGGCCGGCCGGCCTGGACCGCGGGGCGTCCGGCGGGCCGGCGACGGACGGGGCCGGCGCCCCCGCGGACGAGACCGGCGGCTGGGCGGCGACCCGTGCCCCCGGCCCGGGCGGACCGGCGGGGTGCTCCGCCGGCGCCCCGACGGGCACCGGGGGCCGCGCGGTGTACTCCTGGTGGCCGGTCATCGGCGCTCCCCGTTGCTGTCGGACGCGTCCGGGCGCCGCCTCTTGGCGGTCCCGCGTACCCGGCTCACCCTGGGGGCGGTGCCGTCCGCAGGACGCTCGGCCGCACCGTCGCCGACGAGGGTGCCGTCCCGGCCGCCGCCTGCCGGGCCTCCGGTGCCACGGGTGCCGGGACGGTCCGCCGCATCGCGGTCGGTGCGGTGGTCGTCGCGCGGCTCGGGTGCCGTACCGCGGTCCGCCGTACCGCCGTACGTGCGGCGTTCGTCGCGGTGGTCGGCCGTCGCGGCGCGGTCGGTCGCCGTACGGCGGTCGGTGTGGCGTTCGCCGGCCGGATGGGCTCTCGTGCCGTAGTCGTCGGCCGCCCATCCGCCCGCCGTACCGGGCAGGGGCTCGTCCTCAGGCGGCCCCGCGGGTGTCTCCGGGCGCGGGCGACGGCTGCCGGTGCCGGACAGGCGCGAGCCGGACGTGCCCTCCTCCCGCGCGCGGGTTCCCTCGGGTCCCCGGCCGCCTTCGTCGCCGAAGCGGTCCCGCAGCACCTCCCCCTTGAGCGGTTCGCGCTCCCCGCCGCGCCCGCCCCGGTCCCCGTCGCGGTCGCCGGTGCCCGGCTCCAGTGCGTGGGCGAGGGTGCCCCGTAACCGTCCGCGCCGGGTGGCCGTGTCGAACAGGCCGTCGCCGTCCCGCAGCACTTCCTCCAGCACCGCGCGCTCCAGCTCGGCCTGTTCGAAGGGCTCCCGGTCCGCGTCGCCGCGCTCCAGGACCATGCGCATGACCTCGCGCCGGACCTCCCGTTTCTCCGCCTCGCCCTTCTCGATCCAGGCGAGGGCGGCGCGCGGGCCCTCCTTCTCCATGATCCCGGCGATCAGCCCGTCGACGCCCTCGTCGCGGATCATGTCCAGGTGCCGTCGGCGGCGCATGCCCTCCAGCCGGGTCTCGCGTACGACGTCCCGGTACTCGCGCCCGCTGGTGGCGATCTCGTCCGCGTCGACGAGCAGCTCCGTCTGGATGTTGCGCAGCCGGATCGCGTCGTCGCCGCTGAACCCGGCCAGGGCCGCGTTGAGCGCCATCTCGGTCTGGTGGAACTCGGAGATGTCGTAGTCCCGGGCGACCGACTGCAGCAGCTTGCGCAGATAGCCGTAGAGCGCGCCGCTCATGTCGCGGATGCCGCGCGCCACCACCTGCGCGGGATCGGCGACCCGGCACACGAGGTCCACGCGGCTGCGGAACGAGAACGTGGGGTCGCGGCTGAGCAGCGGGATGTCCAGGATCAGCCGGTGTTCGGTCATGTCGACGGTGAACACGCTGCGGTACGACCCGAACCGCGCCGAGGGTATCTCCTCGCCGCTGCGGATCGTCAGTGACGGGCCGTTGTCCCGGACGAGGACCAGGGCCCGGCCGGGAGCCGGCGGGCGCAGCGGGTTCACCAGCCGCCACTTGGGCACGTCGTCGCTGCTCAGGACCGGGTCGTAGGTCTGTTCCTCCATGTCCCCCTCTCCTTCCGGTGTGCGGGATGCCGGCGCGGTGGGCCTCACCGGGCGCGGTCGAGTGTGCGGAGCAGGCGGGCGGCGCCCGCCGAAGGCTTCTCCCGGTCGCGGGCCCACCGCTCCAGCCACCAGGTGAGCCGCTCGCCGTGCCGCCCGGGCCGGCGGGCGACGGAGACCAGCAGCGCGCCGATGGCGTCGAGGGAACCGGGGCACTCGCCGGCGTAGACGTCGATCCACGTGTGCAGGGCTTCCAGCGCGGACTCCTGCACCGGCCGGCGGGCCAGGGCGCGCGCCCACAGCTCGACGAGCCGGTCGTGGTGCCGGGGCAGTTCGCCGAGCAGGACGGGCACGCCCGGCACGCGCGCGTGGCCGCGGTCGCCGGTGGTGCCGATGACCGGCTCCTCGTACGGCTGGGACACCGCGAACACGAACGCCGACAGCGACTTGACGACCATGGGGGACACGTCCTGCGGTTCGGACCAGTCCAGATAGGCCTGCAGGACCGCCGCGGTCTGCCCCTGGTGGATGAGGTGGACGCCGCCCCATGCCACCGACGGCAGGGTGCCCCAGTCGTCCCCCCGGTCCAGTGCGGTGCGCAGGACGGCCACGGCCCGGTCCGGGGCCGCACGGCCGAGCAGCCCGCCCACCGCGTTCGCCGCCGTGCCGGCCAGGCGGCGCTGGTGGGCGGAGGCGTCGCCGCCCGCCCACCGGTGCAGCAGCTCCCACACGGCCTCCGCCGTCTGCGGGCGGCTGCCCGCCACGCCCAGGGCGGTGGCGGCGGCCTGCCGCAGCGGCCAGGAGGTGCTGGCCGCCCAGCTCGTGAGGAAACGGTGCACCGCGTACGACGGATCGGTCAGCGCCAGCACACCGGCCGCGACCGCGGCACGGGCCCGCACCTCGAGGTCACGGTGGGTCAGCAGGCCGCGCAACCAGGCGAGCACGGCCTCGCGGCGCCCGTCCAGCAGATTCCAGGCGTAGGCCAGGATGGCCTGTCCCAGCAGCGAGTTGCGGAACCGGACGCGGGGCGGGGTGAAGCCGCCCTCGCCGGGCACCTCGAGCCGGATCCATTGCTGCTCGTGGCCGAGCCGGTCCCCGAACCGGAGGTCGGGCGGGGCCGCTTCGGGCTCGACGAGGGCCGCGCGCAGCTTCACCGCGGCGTCCGCGACGGTCAGGTAACCGCACTCCTCCAGCACCGCCGCCGCCAGTGCGAAGGCCACCGCGTCCGGTGCGCGGTACCGGTTGAACCAGGCCCGTACCTGTTCGCTCGGGTCGCGCAGCTGAGCGACCGTGCCGGTCACGTCGCCGTCCGCGCGGATCACGGAGGCGAGCCGTGCGGCGTTGCGGGCCGCGGGCTGCTCGCGCAGTGCCGTCGTGGCACCGGTGCGGTCCAGCAGCCGGTGCAGATCGGCGTACGCGTCCGGGCTGCCGCCGTGGCCGAGCACCCGCCGTTCGACGACGGCCAGCGGGTCGATCGGGGCGAGCGCGTGCCGGGCGACCTGGTCGGCGCCCGGTCCCGCGGCGAGCATGTCCAGGTCGTGGCCGCCGGTCAGGACCAGGAAGCAGCCGCAGGCGCGCAGCGCCGCGACGACCGCGGCCCACTGGGCCGTGCCGTGACTGTGCCCGCCGAGAAGGGCGGCGGCGAACGCGTCGTCGCCGGCCGGCCCGTCGTCGAGCGCCGCGAGGTACCCGGAGTTCTTCACGGGCGGTTCCCATCCCGCCTCCAGCACGGCCGCGGGTCTCAGCAGCCGGTGGCAGCCGGCACCGCCGCCGTCCATGGCCAGCGCTTCGGCCAGCAGGTTCACGGCGGTGGCTTCCCGGCCGCTGCCCGGCGGGGCGGTGAGCAGCAGCACCCGCTGCTCGCGCAGGGCGTCCAGTGCCTCGCCGTAGCCCTCGGGTGCGACGAACAGCTCGGTGTGGTCGGCGACGTCGGTCGCGTCCATGACGAGCACGGACAGACCGCCCGGCCGGGGTCCGCCGGTGCGCGCGCCGCCGGTGTGGAAGCCGCCGCCGAAGCTCACGTCCGCGTTGAACAGCGCGAGGGTGCCGATGCGGGTACCGGAGGCGTCGGCGCTGAGCCGGCGGGCGATCTCGTCCGCGATGGCCCCGGCGCGCTGCGCCTCGGACCGCTCGGCGTCGTCACGCCCGCTGCCCTCGGCCAGGGAGCGCAGCGCGTCCTGCTCGCTGACCGGGCCGTCGTGTTCCTCGGCGTCCCCGCGCGGGGGCTCGGCGCCCCGCGCCGGGTCGTCCTTGCCGGACTCCGCCGCGGGCGGGTCCGTACCCGCGTCCCGCTTGGGGGGTTCGCCGTCCTTGTGCCGCGGCGGATCGGCCGGGCGGTCCGCCGCGGCGGCTGCGGACCGGGGGCCCGCGGAGGGACTGTCCTCGCTCATGGTTCCGGTTTCTTCGTTCGGATCAGCGGTGCGGTCGGTCGGGTGGCCGTCGCGCACAGGACGGAACCCGGCGTGCTCGCGCGTGCCCCCGGCCCCGTCGCGATGGGGGGACGCCGGACGCACCGCTGTGCGACGGACTCCCGGTCCCCGGGGCGACGGCGTTGGCCTTACGACGTCGTCCAGTTCCCCTGCACGTCGATCTTGCCGTTGAACACCTGGGCGTTCTTGATGAGTGCGGCGCTGATCTGGGCGCCGGAGCCGCCCTGGGCGGCGACGGCCTCGTCCACGAACCGGCGGATGTCCGCCTCGAAGTCCGGGTCGAGCAGCATGTGCGCGGCGAGCTGCCGCTCCAAGGCCTGCTGGGCGCTCTCGTCGTCCGGGGTGTCGGTGAGCCGGTCCAGGGCGTTCTCGGCGTCCGTGTTGCCCCGGAACCGGGCGCGGATGCGTTCCATCAGGCGGGCACCACCGGCCCAGCCCGAACGGCCGGCCTCCTGCCCCGCTTTCTCCAGCGCTCCCTTGACCACGAGCGCCACGCCTGCCGCTGCCACGGCCGTCACCGGATCCATGCCGTTCCCCCCGAAACCCAGCTCGAACAGACCAGTCAATCTAGGGCAAGTCCACGATCCCCGGAGTGCTTCTTCTCACATTGGCTGAAAGTAGCCCAACCCGATCCGGTCCGGGGTGGTGAGGCCGCCTGTCAGGGGGGTGTCCCGCCCGCGGCGCTGGCCTGAATGCGGCACCCCGGCAGAGAACTGACGGATCGGTGCGATGTGTCCCCCGCCGGGAGGGGGCGACGGAACACGCCGACACGAGGGGAGGGGGCGAAGAGGCGGGGACGTCTTCACCCGTGACCCGTTCCGTCTGCGTCGCCGCCCAGTTGACCGGCTCGAGCGGCCCGGCGTACACCGAACCTCCGCACCCGGCGGCCCTCTGCCGTAGTCCGGCCGGGCGACGACCGGGAGCGGACGACCTGCCCTGGCGCCCGGCCATCATGGTGAACCAGTGGCCGTACAGCGCTGTGAGCACTCCGGAAGTACGCGACCGCGGGATTCGGCAGGTCAGCGCTGCAGGGTGAGGACGCCCGGCCGCCAGGGCAGTCGGTCGTAGGGGCCGGTCGCCGTGGGGGACTTGCCCTGGTAGAGGAGCTGCAG